>DATFFX010000052.1:0-10892 GCA_035249825.1 Gemmatimonadales bacterium
ACACGGGACTGCATACAAGTGGAGGATATATAGATGGGCTACTCGACACCAAGCCGTTCGCTGCTCCTGGGCGCAGTGGCCAGCGCACTGGTTCTCACGGGCGCAGCAGGTTGCTCTCGTCCGGATCAGAGCGAGAGTGGGACCAATACGGCCGCTATCGGCCAGGACACAAGCACGATGACCACCGGCACGGCTGCCACTGATTCGCTGGCGGTCTCCGACACCATTGCCGCAGCAGGCACTATCACTGACACCAGTGTGGCCGCGGGTGACACTGCTCCGGCGCGAATCCAGTCGAATGCGCCTCGTGCGGCCACGGCTACCCCATCGGTCGAGACGGGAGACACCTTCAACCAGGCCGATACAGCCGCAACGCCCTCCGGTGTAATTGGGCAAGACACGGCGGCCGTCAGGACCGAGTCCGATTCTGCCCGTGTGACTGAGGACACCAGCGAGATGTCACAGCAGAGCGGCGATACGGCAGCGGGTTACGCCGAGATGGCCCGTGACACCAGTAGCACTGCGGATCAGGTAGACACTACCACTTCAACCGAGATGGCCGGGGCAGCCACGGACACTGTCTCTACCGAGATCGCGGTTGCTGAAGACACGGCCCTGCAGGCCGCCGATACGGTGGTGGCTGGGTACACCGACACGACTGGAGTTAACACCGAGGCCGGGGTCACTGCCGATGTAGCCGCGGCGGACACCAGCGATAATGCGGGACGAATTCGTCCGCCGGAAGATTCCACCGAGATTCTCGGCCAGGTAACCGGCGACACGGCGGCCGATGCAAACGTGTCGGCCAATGCAGATGTGGCGGTGGGCGCAGAGACCCAGGATACGACGGATAATGCCGGGCGGATCCGTCCACCGGAAGATTCGACCGAGTTGCTCGGTCAGGACGAGGTTACCGCCGATGCCGGGGTCTCGGCTGATGCAGACGTGGCTATGGGCGCAGACACGCTTGACACCAGGGACAATGCCGGCCGGGTTCGGCCACCCGAGGATTCTACCGAGATTCTGGGTGAGGTCACCACCGATACCACCAGCACCGTGGCAGCTGCTGACACGATTTCGGATCGCGTTCGTCCACCCGAGGATTCCACCGAAATGCGGGGGAATGCTGACTACGCCGAAACCTCGGATGAAGAGCCGGTCGATGCTGCCGAGCAGGAGATCAGCGAGGAGGATCCTGACGTAGCCGGAGCTGCCGCCATCGAATCCAATGTGACCGGCAGCGAGGCTGTGGCCTTGATGACCCGTCAAGGCGCCCGGTGTACCGTCGTGGATCCCGAGTCGGAAGAGGAAGTTCGCTGGGATATGTCCAGTACCCCAGTGACCCTGAACCCGTGCGGTTTGGGGAGCATGGTGCTCTCGAGGATTTGGGTGGTTGAGTAAGCGGGTAAGTGGGTCAGCGGTAAGCAGAACAATGGAACACGAGGGGGCTGAGGCTCGAAGCGAGCTTCGGCCCCCTCGCTGCGCTCAGGGTGAGATCGTCTGCTATGATTCCCGCTTACCCGCTTACTTCAGTAGTCCCTTCGCAATCGTCTGCAGCTGCATGTTGCTGGTCCCCTCGTAAATCGTTCCAATCTTCGCGTCCCGGTAATATTTCTCGGCCGGGTACTCCTTGGAATAGCCATAGCCGCCGAACAGCTCGAGGCATGCCGAGGTGATCCGGTCTGCCACCTGAGAGCTGAACAGCTTCGCCATGGCGGCTTGTTGAGCAAACGGTTGACCCGAATCCTTGAGCCGGGCGACGTTGTACACCATCAGGCGGGCCGCCTCGAGGTCGGTGGCCATCTGCGCCAGCTGGAATTGCACCGCCTGGAACTCGGCGATCGTCTTGCCGAACTGGCGGCGCTCCTTAACGTAGGCCGTTGCTGCGTCCAGAGCGCCAGAGGCGACCCCAATCATCTGCGCCCCGATCCCGATTCGACCTTCGTTCAAGGTTTCGATTGAAATCTTGTAACCCTGCCCCACCGGTCCCAGCACATTCTCCTGGGGAACCAGGCACTCCTCCAGGATCAGCTCGGTCGTGCTGGAGGCCCGGATGCCGAGCTTGTTCTCTTTCTTCCCGATGGAGAAGCCAGGAAAACCGCGCTCGACCAGATACGCGGTGATACCCTTGTACCCCTTCGAAGGGTCGGCATTGGCGAATACGATGAACAGCCCGGCCTCGGCTCCGTTCGTGATCCAGAACTTACGACCGGTGAGCGCCCAGCTGTTGCCCTTGAGCTCGGCCTTCGTGGCCAGGGCGAATGCGTCGCTCCCGCTGCCCGGCTCGGAGAGTGCAAACGCTCCCAGAAGGTCACTCGTGAGGCGAGGGAAGTAGCGGGCCTTCTGCTCGCTGTTGGCCCACCGGATGATGGCATTGTTGACCAGGGTATTGTGAACGTCCACGTAGATGGCCGCAGAAGCATCTACCCGGGCCAGCTCCTCGATGGCGAGGACCGCCATGAAGATGGTACCGCCGCTGCCGCCATATTCTTCCGGCACCTCGATTCCCATGAGCCCGAGCTCGAAGAACTTGGGAATGAGATCGAGGCGAAACTGCGCCGCTTCATCCATGGCATGGACGTGGGGGCGAACCTCTGACGCGGCGAAATCCCGCACCGCATCGCGGAACATGGATTCTTCCTCGGACAGTATGGTCAGGGCTGGGGCGGCGCTGGCGGTTTCGGGCATCTGGTAGGCTCGTTGGGAAAGGTGCGCGTCGCAGGGAACTTACTCTAATTAGCTTCCTTCCCACCATGTCCGAACCAAAGCCTGCTCCTGCTGCGTCCTTGCTCCAGCGTTTACGCGAAGATCGCCCGCTCGCAACGGTTGAGCTGCGGCCGCCCCGCACCGGTCTCTCCTCTGCCGACACCATGGAGCTCTGGATCGACATGTATCATTCGATCCAGCGGCTCACCCGTCACGACACGATCATATTCCTCACCGATAATGCCGTCGGCTTGTCGGAAGAAGAGAACCTGGCCCACCTGACCGCCAATCTGGCGGGAGATGTCGCCACTTCCCGGATCGTCCCTTTCCTGACATCCAAGCACTCGATCGAATACTGCCTGATGCATGCCTCGCGGGCCGCCTCTTATGGGTTCGAGGCGCTAACCGTGCTCGGCGGCGATCACACGGTGGGGCCTCCGCGCTGCGTGCCACACGCGCGTGAGCTGCGCGCTCTGATTCGCCGGCGGGTGCCCTGCCTCGATCTCGGCGGCTGGGCCAACCCGCA
Source organism: Gemmatimonadales bacterium (assembly GCA_035249825.1). GTDB lineage: Bacteria > Gemmatimonadota > Gemmatimonadetes > Gemmatimonadales > GWC2-71-9 > CAVVWJ01. The sequence goes on from DATFFX010000052.1 coordinate 3,233, forward strand.
TCGCCCCGCAGCCGAACAAGTGGATTATCTGCTGGACCGCCGTTTCGAAGCGGAGTTCTACCTGACGCAGGTTGTCTCCCACCATAGCGTCCGTGCAGTGGAGCAGTTTCTTACGGAGGCCCGCCGGCGTGGGGTCACACAGCCGGGTGTCTTCGGCGTGTTCCTTTATCGGAGCGCCAATCCCGACACCTTGGCGCGTTTGGCAGACTTTTTCCCGGTACCGGCGGCCGAGATTACTCGAGAGTTCGAGGCGGGATTAACGCCGGAGGAGATCTGCGCGAAGACGGTTCGAGTCCTCCGCGAGGTGGGTGCGGACAAGGTGTATCTGAGCAATCTTGGTTTTCAGGGAGTAGAAACCCGTTACCGGAGAGTCCTCGAGCTGCTGTGAAGCTCAGCGAGCCATGCTCGCCAGGACATCGATTGCGGCGCCGACCCGGCCCGCGGGTGCGGTCACCTGCACTCCCTGCACCAGATCCTTGAGCGCCTCGACCATCTCGGCCGCTATGGCGACCCCCTCGGCCCGAGCCGCCGCGGTGCCCCGCTCCTGGGCCCGCCGCATCCGCTCGATCACAGCCTGGGGTAGCTGTACCCCGGGAACCTCATTGGCCAGAAACTCGGCATTGCGAAGCGAGGCCAGCGGCCAAATCCCCGCTATGATCGGAATGGGTGCCCGGACCCGCCCCAGGAAGCGTTCCAGCTGCGCGGCATCGAACACCGGTTGGGTCACGGCAAAGTCCGCTCCGGCCTCTACCTTCCACGCGAATCTCTCCAATTCATGCTCCAGGTCGGCTCCCTGGTTGAGGGCAACACCTACCACAAATCTGGTGGGGTCGCCGATGGGGTTGCCGCCTGGATCGAGTCCCTGGTTCAGCCGCCGGAGCAGGTTAGTGAGGCCGATGCTGTCGATATCGAATACCGCCGTCGAATCCGGGTAGGGGCCCATGGCGGGCGGATCGCCGGTGACGATCAGCACGTTGCGCAACCCGCCCGCTGCGGCGCCGAGCAGATCGCTCAGCATGCCCAGCATGTTGCGGTCACGACAGGTGTAGTGAAAGACGGTCTCGAGGCCGACCTCCCGCTGAATGATCAGGGCGGCAGGCAGTACTCCCATCCGGCTCTGCGCCCGCGCACTGTCGAGGATGTTGACCGCGTCTACCCCGGCCTCCTGAAGCGTCCGGCACTGCTCGATCATCCCGGCGGGATTCCATCCTTTGGGAGGAAGGATTTCCACCGTGGTGACCAACTCGCCGGAGGCCAGCTTCCGGCCCAACCCGGACCGCTGCTCCAGGGGAATCGGCTCCGCGGGCCCGGCGGTGCTGATGGCCGGTAGGCCCACTGAGACGAAACGCGGCTGCAGACTGGCCACATAGTCGTGAATTTTCCTGATGTGATCAGGGGTAGTCCCGCAGCACCCGCCGACAAAACGGGCCCCGGCCTGGATCATCCGTCTGGCATACGAGCCCATGTATTCCGGGCTCGCGAGGTAGATTCGGCGGTCATTCACCGCCCGGGGCAACCCGGCGTTGGGCTGGGCCGAAAGCGGGTGGTCGGTGCGCTCCACCATCCGCTCCAGCGCGTCGAGCATCGCGGCAGGCCCCACCGAACAGTTGAGGCCGACCACGTCGGCGCCTAGCTCGGAAAGCTTCGACGCGATCGTCTCAACAGTGGTTCCGTAGCTGGTATTGCCGTCGTTACCCACCGTCATCTGTCCGATGACCGGGAGCTCGCTGAGCGCCTTTACGGCGCATAGAGCGGCTTCGACCTCGTGCAGGTCGCTGAAGGTCTCGAGGATGAATCCGTCAACCTCGCCCTCCAGCAGCCCTCGAACCTGGCGGCTGAAGAAGGCGATCGCTTCCTCGCGGGCCGTGGGTCCCCAAGGCTCCAACCGGATACCGAGCGGGCCGATAGCACCAACGACCAGGGCTCGGCCATTCGCCGCCTTTCGGGCAATGGCCACGGCAGTGCGGTTGATAACTTCGGTTTGGTCGTCGAGGCCGTGGCTCGACAGCTTGAGCGGATTGGCCCCGAAGGTGTTGGTCTCCAGAATCTCTGCACCCGCCTTCACGTACGCTTCGTGGACTTCCTGTACCAAGCCGGGATGGGTGAGGCTCAGCTCATCGTAGCAGACGTTTACAAACATCCCGCGGTTGTAGAGCATGGTGCCCATGGCCCCGTCCAGGACGTGGACCCGCTTGTCGGCGATGAGCTCGGCGAGCGTCCTCATGCGAGGGGGCTACCTGTCATAGTTCAGGTTGGGCGAGAGCCAGCGCTCGACCTCAGCCGGATCCATTCCCTTCCGGCGGGCATAGTCCTCCACCTGGTCGCGCTCGATCTTGCCGATTCCGAAATACTGCGACTGGGGATGCCAGAAGTAGTAGCCGCTCACCGAAGCCGTAGGCAGCATGGCAAAGCTTTCGGTCAGGGTAATACCGGCGTTCTCCTCCGAGCCGAGCAGGTCGAACAGCACCCGTTTCTCGGTGTGGTCGGGGCACGCCGGATAGCCCGGAGCCGGCCGAATGCCTTGGTACTGCTCCTTGATGATCGCCGTGCTGTCGAGCGCCTCATCACGTGCGTACCCCCAGAACTCGCGCCGCACCCGAAGGTGCAGCAACTCAGCGAAAGCCTCAGCCAGCCGGTCCGCGAGCGCCTTGGTCAGGATGGCGTTGTAATCATCGTGCACGGCCTCGAAACGGTCCACCACAGCGTCGATCCCAGCACCAGCAGTCACCGCGAACATGCCGACATAGTCGGCCAGGCCCGAGGTCCGCGGCGCGACAAAATCCGCGAGTGCCAGGTTGGCGCGGCCCGGGGGTTTTACCATCTGCTGGCGAAGGGTATGGATGACCGCCTTTCGCTCCGTTCGGCTCTCGTCGCGGAAGAGCTCGATATCGTCCCCGATACTGTTGGCGGGATAGAACCCGAACACCCCGCGCGCGCGGAGCAGGCGCTCGCGCACAATTCGCTCGAGCAGCACATTGGCATCACGGAACAGAGTGGTTGCTGCTGGACCACGGACCGGGTCCTGGAGGATGGCCGGGTAGTGGCCCGACAGCTCCCAGGTTTGGAAGAACGGGGTCCAGTCGATGAACGGCACCAACTCCGCCAGCGGGTAATCCTCCAGTATCTGAATTCCCGTGAAGCACGGCTTCGGAACCGCCGCACCGCTCCACTCGATGGGCAACCTGTTCTTCCGAGCGTCGGCGATTGGCTGATGGCGGTCCGCGGCCTTGCGGCTTTTGCGCTGGTGGCGCAGTTCGTCGTACTCGGCCCGCACTGCGGCAACGTACTCGGCGCCTTGTGTGTCGCTGCGCAGGTTGCCGGCGACGCCGACTGCCCTGGACGCATCGATCACGTGGACAGTCGGGCCCTGGTAATTAGGCTCGATCTTTACCGCGGTGTGGACTCTCGATGTAGTGGCGCCGCCGATGAGGAGCGGAATAGTGAACCCTTCCCGCTGCATCTCGCTCGCTACAAAGCTCATCTCCTCGAGGGATGGCGTGATGAGACCGCTCAGACCGATGATGTCGACATTCTCCTTGCGGGCGGTCTCCAGAATCCTGGCGGATGGCACCATCACGCCGAGGTCTATGACCTCGTAGTTATTACACTGCAGGACTACGCCGACGATGTTCTTGCCGATGTCGTGTACGTCACCCTTCACGGTCGCCAGCAGCACACGGCCATTCGTCCTGGATTCTCCCGCCTCATTTCCCAGAGCAAGCTTCTCAGCCTCGATATAGGGAATCAGGTGGGCGACGGCGCGCTTCATCACCCGGGCGCTCTTTACCACCTGCGGCAGGAACATCTTCCCGGAGCCGAACAGGTCACCGACGATGTTCATCCCATCCATCAAAGGCCCCTCGATCACATGGATGGGACGTTCGGCCTGGTGCCGTGCCTCCTCGGTATCCTCCACGATGAAGTCGGCGATGCCTTCCACCAGCGCGTGCGCGAGCCGCTCCGCCACCGGGGCGTTGCGCCAGGCGAGATCTGTGGCCTGAGCGGCCGCACTTCCCTTGACGGTATCGGCCACCTCCAGAAGACGGTCGGTTGCGTCGGGGCGGCGGTTCAGAACCACGTCCTCCACCCGCTCCAGTAGATCGGGCGGTATATCGGAGTAAATCGTGAGCTGGCCCGCGTTCACGATCCCCATGTCCATGCCTGCCTCGATAGCATGATAGAGAAACACCGAATGGATCGCCTCTCGCACCGGATCATTTCCCCGGAACGCGAAGGAGACGTTGCTCACGCCACCGCTGACGAGGGCATGCGGCAAGCCCTCCTTGATTCGCCGGGTGGCTTCGATGTACTCGGCTGCGTAGTTGTTATGCTCCTCGATCCCGGTTGCGATGGCGAAGATGTTGGGATCGAAGATGATGTCCTCGGGCGGGAAGCCCACCCGCTCGGTGAGGATGCGATATGCTCTCCGGCAGATCTCCACTTTTCGGTCGGCGGTGTCGGCCTGCCCCTGCTCGTCGAACGCCATGACGATGACTGCCGCGCCGTAGCGACGCACCAGGGTCGCCTGCTGGACAAAAGCGTCCTCTCCCTCCTTCAGGCTGATCGAGTTCACCACGCCTTTCCCCTGCACGCACTTGAGCCCTGCCTCGATGACCGACCACTTCGAAGAGTCGATCACCACCGGTACCCGGCTGATGTTCGGCTCGGACGCGATGAGTTGAAGGAAAGTGGTCATCGCTTCCTTCGAGTCGAGCATTCCCTCGTCCATGTTGACATCGAGCATCTGGGCGCCGCTTTCCACCTGCTGCCGCGCGATCTCGAGCCCCGCATCGTAGTCGCCGGCCAAAATCAGACGGGCGAACTTGCGGGAGCCGGTCACATTGGTTCGCTCGCCGACATTCACGAAAATGCTGTCGGGCCCGATAGTCAGCGGCTCGAGCCCGCTCAGACGCAGGCGTGGAGGATGGGAGGCGGGTACGCGGGGAAGGAGCCCCGCAACCGCCTCCGAGATCGCCTTGATGTGGGCCGGCGTGGTTCCGCAGCAGCCGCCAACCAGATTGACCAACCCGGATTCCGCGAATTCCCGGAGAACCCCGGCCATGTATTCAGGGGTCTCATCGTACTGGCCGAATTCGTTGGGTAGTCCGGCATTCGGGTGGGTGCTCACGAATGTGGGAGAGACGCGGGATAGCTCCTGTACGTACTGCCGCAAGGCACGGGCGCCGAGCGCGCAGTTCAGGCCAACACTCAGCGGACGGGCGTGGGCCACGGAGTTCCAGAAGGCCTCGGTGGTCTGTCCGGAGAGGGTGCGTCCACTGGCGTCTGTGATTGTGCCCGAGATCATGACGGGGACCCGGTTCCCGGCGGCAGCAAAGTGCGCATCTATGGCAAAGAGCGCCGCTTTGGCATTCAGGGTGTCGAAAATCGTCTCGACCAGTAACAGATCGGCTCCACCGTCAAGCAAACCCCGGATAGCCTCCGTGTAGGCCGCAACGAGATCATCGAAGTGCACGTTCCGGAACCCGGGATTATTCACGTCGGGCGAAAGAGAGGCGGTCCGGTTGGTGGGCCCCAGCACGCCGGCTACAAACCGCGGTATCTCGGGCGCCCGATGCTCGAACTCGTCAGCCACCTCTCGCGCGATCCTGGCCGCGGCATGGTTCAGCTCATAGACCAGCTCCTCCATGCCATAATCGGCCATGGCGATGGCCGTGGAGTTGAAGGAATTGGTTTCCAGGATGTCCGCACCCGCATCGAGATATGCGGCATGAATGGAGCGGATGATGCCAGGCTGCGTGAGCGAGAGGAGGTCGTTGTTGCCTTTGAGGTCTCGGGCCCAGCCGGCGAACCGTTCGCCCCGGTAGTCCTGCTCTCTCAGGCCGTAGCTCTGGATCATCGTGCCCATTGCACCATCGAGTACCAGGATCCGGCGCGCGAGCAGTGGCTCCAACTCGGCGAGTCGGCTCTCCCGGCTGCGACGTACGCCGGCTGGATGGTCGAGGGTGGTTGTCACCATGGCTCCTAAGAAAAATCCCCGAGGCCAAAACGCCTCGAGGGAGAGCGTTTTAGCAGGTTGTTTAACGTGGCCGCAATCGCGCAAATCGCCACGGGAACAGTTTTTACGACTTTTCTAACCTAACCGGCCGGAGGGCCGAGATCAAGGCGGCCAGCGTGATCAACCCCGCTCGGGTCGAGCCGCACCGCAGCGCGATGCATATCGATGCCCTGGACCACCACCACTTTCGTCCGGCTGCCGTGACCCGCCACGAGGCTCACGGCAGACCGTGGAACCGACAGGTGATCGGACAGAAAGCGGACGAGCGCCTCGTTCGCTGCGCCGTCTACCGGAGGTGCGGAGAGCCGGATCCGAATGGCATCACCATGGCGGCCCACCACCTCCGTGCGCGATGCGCGCGGCTGGATCCTCAATCTCAGGCGGACACCATCTCCGGTGCGCTCGATGGGACCCATTTTCACCTAGAGCAGCCCCATGACGAATCCCCGCACTACGTACAACACCAACCATGCGACCATGGGGCTGAAATCGATCATCCCGAAGGGTGGAAGGATTCGGCGAATCGGATCGATCAGCCAGTCGGTCAGCAGATAAAAAGGCCGCATCCATTTCCTGTAGCGCCCTATACCCAGCCAGGATCCGATGACGCGGATGAGGATCGCGGCCATTAAAACCGTAAACAGCAGACCCACCAATGACTCGATCCATATCTGGGGCCCTCTCTGAGCCATCCACTGCAACCGCAGCACTGTATCGATGATCCAGGCCGTAAGGCTCATCAGGATCAGGCCGGCACCTACGACGATGCCCAACAGCCAGAGAGGAGCGTTCTGCGGATTGCCTCCAGCGCGAAGGATGCGTTGCTCGACGGGCTGGAGCACCGGGTCGCTCATTTTTCGCACCAACCGCGGCCAGCGTCCGAACGCATCGAGGCGACGGCTCCGGACAGCCCAGTGGGTAAGCGCCACGATGGAGGCGAACAGGAGCGCAGCTACAACCAGGACACGAACCGCGAGATGGATAACAGCCAGGAAGGTCATGAAATGCGTGGGGGCACTCAGCGTTCGGGTGGCTCGCCCACCTCCATCGGACGTTGGGCACCGGACCTCGCAGTGCACATGAGGGTGAAGCGTCCGCCCTTGAGCGAAGCTTCGACCAGGATCTCACTATCACCCCGGCAGGAGACGATCTCTCGCTGTTCCGGGCGGCGATAGGCCACAGTTATGACCGGCTCCCGCTGGAGATTGACCATCCGGCGCACCGTGGCAGGCGTAAGACTCTCGATACCCATCATCTTCAGGCTCGCTGCGGGACGTCCCCTGTGGGAAGCACGATAGGCGATCGCCCGATCGATCAGGTCGAATACCTCGGTACCGAGGGTATAGGCATCCTGCTGGTCGCGGGGAAGGTCGCTTTCGAGGTCGGAGGTTCGGGTGTTGTCATCCGAATCGGGACCACACCCGGCGGCCGCGCACGCCAACCAGAGCGTGAGAAGCCAGCGCGGACCCCCGGTCATTCCATCGCGAATTCGCGGTTGAACACAACCTCGAAGCTGAAGGTCTTCGGGCGCGACCGGCTCTCCATCGCGTCGGCGATCCGCCGCAGGCGGTCGGGGATGCCGAGGATCCTTTCCTGCGCCTTGCGGCCCATCTCGTTGAGGCCGGTGAGCGTCTCGATCTTCCA
>DATFFX010000053.1:0-12106 GCA_035249825.1 Gemmatimonadales bacterium
CGGACCGGTGGTCATAGAGGGAAATGAGCGCTGGTCCACGTCGCTCATTCAGATGTCGGCACCGGAGGGGTTGCTCACCGGCGAGTTGAAGGCAGTTCTCGATGAGTTGAAGGCCACCGGAACAGGGCGGCGGTGAAACTCACCTGCTTGACAGCTTCGTGGAGGACGAATTCTGGCGGCGTAGCTCGCAACAGGAGCGTTACCCTAAACGACAAGGGGCCCGGATCTCTCCAGGCCCCTCCTCCCGCTGTCCCGCTGGCGCACGTTTGTGCGCCCAGGCTACTGCACCGCGTTCATCATATCGAAGATCGGCAGGTACATCGCCACGACCATGCCGCCGACGATGACGCCGAGCACGACGATCATGACCGGCTCCATCAGTGAGAGAAGCGATGACACTGCCACATCCACTTCCTCGTCGTAGAAGTCGGCAATTTTGGTCAGCATCTCGTCCAGACCGCCGGTCTGCTCACCCACCGCGATCATCGATATGACCATGGGCGGAAAAACCTTCGACTTCGCGAGCGGTGCGGAGATCGTTTCACCCCCCGCAATGGACTGCCGTGATTCCATCACTGCGTCATGGATCACCATGTTGCCCGCGGTCTTGGCCGTGATCTCGAGGCCGTCCAGAATCGACACGCCGGAGGAGATCAGGGTACCCAGGGTGCGGGTGAACCGCGACACGGCCGACTTGCGGAGGATGTCGCCCAAAACCGGCGCCTGCAGCATGAGCCTGTCGATGTGTCGTTGACCGCCTGATGTGGCGTAATAGCGCTTGAACGCGAACACAGTGCCTACTATAGCCCCGATGAAAGCCCACCAGAAGCCGATGAGTAGCTGCGACATTCCGATGACGACCCGGGTCGGCAGCGGGAGCTCCATGTTCACCGAGGCGAACATGCTCTGGAAGGTCGGAATGACGAAGATGAGCAGGACAGCGATCGCAATGATCGCGACGCTGAAGATGACGGCAGGGTAGATCATGGCGCCCTTCACCTTACGGATCAGCGCGTCGCTCTTCTCCAGGAAGGTAGCCAGCCGGATCAGGATGGTGTCGAGAATACCGCCGGCCTCGCCGGCCGCTACCATGTTCACGTACAGGCCGGTGAACGCAGTGGGGTGCTTGGCAAAGGCATCGGCCAGTGTGTTGCCGGACTCGACGTCATGCACCACCGCCTTCGTCACCTCCTGAAGCGACTTGTTCTCCGTCTGTTCAGCCAGGATGGTGAGCGACTGTACCAGCGGCAGGCCCGCATTGATCATTGTGGCGAACTGGCGGGTGAAAATGACGATGTCGCGGGTCTTGATCCGTGCCTTACCGAGTCCTCCGCCGAGCGTGATCTTCTTGGGAGCTTCCCGCACGCTCACCAGCATCATCCGGTTCTTGCGCAGGTAGGCGCTGACCTCCTCCCGGCTCTTGACCTCTACCTGGCCCTTCTGGATTTGCCCGTTCGCGGCATTCCGCGCGGTATACTCGAAAAGCGGCATCGGTCCTCTCCCGTATCGTGAGCCCAGGCTCTGCGCTCTTAGGTGTTACCGGCGGAGTCCAGCGGATTTCTGCTGCGGGCGGTCGGTCATGCCCGTGTCCTGATCTTCCAACGGGGTCACCCCGATCATCCGCAGAAACTCCTTGGGATCGTGGGACACCCGCTCGCACTCTTCCTGAGCTACCTCGCGGGCGGTGTAAAGCTGGTACAGCGCGTCATTCATGGTCTGCATTCCGAACTTCTTTCCCGACTGCATCGCGGAGTAGATCTGGTGAACCTTGTCATCGCGAATGAGTGCGCGGATGGCGGGCGTAGCTACCATGATCTCGGCCGCCATCGAGCGCCCCCGACCCTTCAGCCTGGGCAGCAGCGTCTGCGTGATGACACCCTCCAGCACGAACGCGAGCTGCGCTCGTACCTGGGATTGCTGATTCGACGGGAAAACGTCGATGACGCGATTGATCGATTCCGCGGCGGAGTTGGTGTGTAGAGTGGCCAGTACAAGGTGGCCGGTCTCTGCGATTGTGAGGGCCGCCCCGACGGTCTCCAGATCCCGCATTTCTCCCACCAGGATGACGTCGGGATCCTCACGCAGTGCGTACTTGAGTGCCGCAGCGAAGGTCTTGGTGTCGGTGCCGATCTCGCGCTGATTGACCAGACAGGACTGGTGCCGATGGATGAACTCGATCGGATCCTCTACCGTGATGATGTGACCCTTTCGCTCCTTGTTGATCTTGTCGATGATCGCGGCCAGAGTCGTCGACTTGCCGGATCCGGTTGGCCCGGTGACAAGGATCAGTCCGCGAGGCCGCTCGGCCAGTTTGGCGATGACCGGAGGAAGACCTAACTCCTGAAAGGTTCGCACATTGAAGGGAATCATGCGGATTACCATGGCCACACAGCCCCGCTGCTTGAAGACATTGCCGCGGAAGCGCGCCAGGTTCTGAATTCCGAAGGAAAAGTCCAACTCATCCTCAGTCTCGAACCGTTTCTTCTGATTCTCGGTGAGGACCGAGTAGGCCAGCTGAAGCGTGTCCTTGGGAGTCAGGACCTCGAGCACGGAGCTATCGACGATATCGCCGTCCACTCGCAGCTTGGGGCGCTCGGCCGCCGTGATGTGAAGGTCGGAGGCATCCTTCTGGATCATCTCTTCGAGCAGCGCCCGCAGGTTCAACGTCATCCGGCTGTCTCCTTGACCACTTCCTCGAGGGTTGTGACGCCGCGCTCGATCTTTTTCATGCCGTCCATCCGCAGCGTGAGCATGCCGTCGGCGACGGCCTGGGTCTGGATTTCCGCGACCGAGGCGCCTCGCAGGATCATGCGTCGCAATTCTGGCGAAAGCGCCATGACCTCGTAGAGCCCTGCACGGCCTTTATAGCCTGTCCCGCTGCACGTGTCGCAGCCGGTTCCCTTCATGAACTTGATCGACCTCAGACTCTCAAGATCTGTGCCCAGGGCGGCCAGTTCTACGTCGGTGTATTTGTGCTCCGTCTTGCAGTCCTTGCAAATACGACGGACCAAACGTTGTGCTACAACGAGGTTTACGGCACTGGCTACGTTGAACGCCTCGATGCCCATATCGATCATGCGGGTAATGGTGCTCGGCGCGTCATTGGTGTGCAGGGTAGAGAGCACGAGGTGGCCAGTAAGCGCCGCCTTGATGGCAATGCCACCGGTTTCCAGATCCCGGATCTCTCCGATCATGATGATGTTCGGGTCCTGGCGAAGAAACGCTTTCAGCGCGGCGGCAAAGCTGAGGCCGATCTCCGTGCGTACCAGCACCTGATTGATACCCATCAGGTTGTATTCCACCGGATCTTCCGCCGTCATGATATTCACTTCCGGCGTATTGATCCGCGAGAGCGCCGAGTACAGCGTCGTAGTTTTTCCGGATCCCGTAGGCCCAGTGACCAGCACCATCCCGTACGGGTTGAGAATAGACTTCATCAGGTCGCGCTCGGCCTTTTCCTCGAACCCGAATTTCGTGAGATCCAGGGTCAGGTTGCCCTTGTCCAGAATTCGGAGCACGATCTTCTCTCCGAAGAGCACCGGCAACGTCGAAACCCGGAAATCAATGACGCGAACACCCATCTTCAGTTTAAGACGGCCATCCTGAGGGACCCGGCGTTCAGCGATGTTGAGCTGCGAGAGAATCTTGACCCGGGAGGTGAGCGCCGCCTTCATCTTGAGCGGCGGCTTCATAATCTCGAGCAGGGCGCCGTCAATACGGTACCGTACCCGGATCTCGTGCTCGAACGGCTCGATGTGTATGTCGCTGGCACCTCGCTTCACGGCATCAGTCAGGAGTCCATTGATCAGCTTGACCACTGGCGCATCGTCGATCTGCGCCTGGGTTGCCGCCTCATCCTCCTGCTCCTCCACCACCTCGACATCTTCAGCGGTTTCCTCCATGTCCTTGAGCAGGCTGGCGAGCTGCTGGTCGGACGACTCGTAGTGCTTCTCGATCAGATTGCGCAGCGTGTATTCGCCGGCAATGACCGGAAAAAGATCGAAGCGAGTGATGAACTTGAGGTCTTCGAGCAGCCCGTGATCGGTCGGGTCCGCCATGGCCACGGTGAGCGTGCGACCCTCACGCTTGAGCGGCAGGACGATGCTCTTGGTGGCCATTTCGGCGGGGACCAGCTTTATGATCTTCGGATCGACTTCGAAGCGGGTGAGATCGACCGCCGGCATGCGGTACTGGCGAGCGAGGACTTTGGTGATCTCCAGCTCCTGGACGAGACCAAGCTTCACCAGCACATACCCGAGCCGGTGCTTGGTATTTCTTTGCTCGGTGAGGGCCTGAGCCAATTGCTCTCTGGTGACCAGACCCTCACGAAGCAGGATTTCACCGAGCCGGTCGCCACCGGCCGCCGCGGTCGCCATGGGGTTCCCAGGTATCTGAGGAAATAGTTGTTCAGACAAAGCATCGGAAGCCGGTGCCGACGACGTGAGGATTTGCCTCAGGGAGCCGTTACAACGCTCCCCAGCCGCTCCACCAACGCTGGCCCGATGCCAGGAACGCGATCCATTGCCGCGACAGTCGCAAACGGTCCTCTCGCTTCGCGATCCGCCACGATCCTTCGAGCCAACGCGGGACCGATACCGGGTAGCCGCTCGAGGTCGAGGGCCGTGGCTTGATTGACGTTGAGCACAGTCTCGCGCGGTCCTGCCTGAGCGCCGCTTGCAGATTCGGTGAGCGGGGAAGCAAACGCGGTGCCAAGACCTGCACCTGTCGCAATTGCGACCGGTTTCCGCTCGTTTGTGCCACTGAACGTCAGGTGAGGAGCCACGGTGCGGAGCAAGCCGGGACCAACGCCGGAGACGCGATCCAGCCCTGTCAGACCTCCGAACGCTCCGTTCGCTTCACGGTTGGCTACGATTGCCTTGGCCAGCCCCAGGCCAATCCGCGGCAGCCGGGCAAGCTCAGCAGCGGAGGCCCTATCCACATCGATTCGCTCGCCCGGGCCGAGTGGACGGGCCTGCTGCATCGTGCTATCCCGTTGCGCGGAGGGCGAGCCTGCGGGAAGAGCAGAAAGCAGCTGGATCTGGCCCGGAGCCTCACCAGCCTTGGTAGCGAGATGTCTTATGCCCTGGCCTACTACCGCCAGAGTGAGGAGGAGCAGCACGGCCCGGCGTTCAGGAGTGAGCATGAGCGACGGTAATGCGGGAGAGCAGTAACGCGGTAGGCGGCGTTGCTCGAAGAGGATCTATTTCACTCCCGTCGCACCAGGGCCATTGCCACATCCCCCACCACCTGCAAGCTGGCCGCGCTCACCTTATCGATGGTGTCCTCGGTAGTATGCCACGCGGGGTAGTCGAAATCGACCACATCGATCGCCCGTATGCCCGCTTTCTGGAGCTCCAGATGATCATCGATCAGCGTGTGCCGAGGTGAGGATATGAAGTAGCCGCCATAGCCGAGGTCCTTGGCAGCGGACCAGACCAGCTCGACGACTTCGGGAGCACCGATCAGGGAGTTGCCCTCCTGATAGAGTTGAAGATCCTTGTCCGCCACCAGGTCGAAAAGGACGGCATAGAGCGGCTTTGGCCCCGGGAGCTGGTGTGCCGCATAGTATCGAGAGCCGATGAGCACATCGTCAGGGGCATCGGTAAAGTCGCCGTAGTCTTCTCCATCTACGAAGAGAAGATCGACGCCGATCTGAGGCGGGCTTCGTTTCAGCACATCTGCCACCCCGAGCAGGAGTGCAACTCCCGACCCGCCGTCGTTGGCACCAGCCACGGCCTGAGTCGAATCTCTGGAGTGAGGACTGTCGGAGGACGGCCGGCTGTCCCAATGCGCCAGAAAAAGGAGTCGCTTCTCCGCCGAAGGGTTGAACCTGGCAATGAAGTTCCTCAGTGGAAGGGTGTCCTTCGTTGCCGTGACATGCTTCCAGCTCTGCACGATGACTGTATCCGCCCGTTCGCGGAGCAGGCTGTCGAGCCAATCTCCCATCCGGCGATGCGCCTCGGTGCCTGGCACTCTGGGGCCGAAGCCGACCTGAGTCTGGATGTACTCGAATGCCGAGGAACCGTTGAACTCCTGGGGCGGCCGCGGCTTGTCTCGGCAGGCGAGAAAGACGGAGAGGAAAGCAAGGACGGGAAAAACGGGAAAGCGTGACCGAACGAAAAGTGGCATCGGAGAAACTTAGCTGGAGACCGTTAGATGAGGCATCTCCTGCCCTTCCCGTCCTATCTATAGTCTCCCGCATACAGCGACAGTTGGAATGTCAGCAGCATGAAGATCTGCGATGTCCGCCGGCTGACATGACGCGCGTCGCTGATGGAGTAGCCAAACTGGAGTCCTCCGCTCACGGTCTTAAGCAGGTCGGTGTCGAGACCGCCACGAATCTCCTGCCGCCGCACGTCCGAGACGACCATGCACTCGGGATCGCTGCCCTGCTGCAGGCAGGTACGCGTCTTGGAAGAGAGTGCCGTCAGGGTGGAACGCACCTGCTTGCGTATCCGGCTGATCGCAGCCGGCAAGGCAAAGGAATAGTTCAGCGATCCGGTCAGATCGTCCTGGTCCAGCTCGGTTGCATTTCCGTTGTTCTCGGTTCTCTGTGAGCGGGTAGCCATGCCGAGTGTCAGCGCCAGCCCGTTGCGGAAAGAGAGTTGCAGATCGGGGGTCAGGGAATACGAGGAGATCGCGCTCGTGGCCACGGTGCCCCCACCACTCGGCTGCGTGGAGGTGCCCCTGCGGTGCCGGAGACCTGCACCAGCGGCCAACGTGGTCAGTGGCCCTCCACCGAACGTGCGGCTCCAGCGTACGTTGCCCACGGGCCATTCACGTTGGCGGGTCACTGTTTCGGCAAAGGCGCCGCCCAGCAGCTGGAAGCGATCGGTCCTCGTAAGTGAATAGGAAACCGTCGCACTGAACCCGAGCGGCAGATCGGCCCCCGATGAAATGGTGGCCGTCCGGGTTTCCGTGACCCCCCGGGCGGTTTCTCCCTCGTGACTCAAGAAGCGATCCCGTCCGCCCAGGCCCAGCATGAAACCAAGATCCGGATCGAACGCGGTCAGATCGTACGTGGAGCTGCGCGATAGCCGGCTGCTGAAGTCCAGCGGCCGTACTCGCGCCACTGCCTTGCCTACGCCGCTGCTGTCGGACCAGATCCGGCGTATGGCGCGCGACAGGTCGAGCGAGACCCCGATCTCACGGCTCCGCGAGTTGTTGAGGGTCTGCGGTAGAATGAAGGCGCCGCTATCACCGTTCTCTCGAACCGGCTCCCGGCTGCTCAGAGTCCGGGACAGAAGAAAATTGCTGGAGGTGCTGAAACGGGGCCGGAGCCAGGAGCTGAGGCGGGGCGCAATCGACAGTCCGGTGCTGAGTACACGATCTCGCTCGACGCCGACCGGAATTCCGATCAGGAACCGGCGCTCCTGGTACGCCACGCGGCCCAAAGATGTGGAGTCGGGGTAAACCCTGAGATCTCGAGTGCTGGAGAGATCGCCAGTCAATGACAGCATGCCGAGCGGCTGCCAGGTCAAACCGGCGGAATTACGCCACAAATGGGTGAGCGACAGTGTCGGAGCGATCAGGGCGTCATCGCTTCGTTGGACCGGTACTGCGAACAGCGAGTGGTCGGCTCGATTCTTGGTGAGGCCACTGCTCCAGCGAATATTGGAAGGCACCAGGCTGAACGTTGCGTTCGAAAGCGCCTTTCCTCCTTCGCTGTCGCGGAGCCACGACGGCAGACTCTTGATGATGTTGCCGAATGGCAGGCGAGGACCGCGCCTCTCGAGCTGAAGGTTGTATCCGAGAGTGAGCGAATGCGCATCGTTGTTGGCGTCCGAGAGCTCGGTGCGGGATCGTCCCTGAGTCAGAGTTCCGACCAGCGACAGAGGATCCAGGAAGCCCCGGACCAGCCAACTCCTGCCTCGCTGGTTGCGCCGTATGGCCAGGCTGTAGTTGCCGGTCCACGAGTGTGGCTTACGAAGACCCTGGAGTGCGTCACCCCGGAGGTCGGTACCGGTCAGAAGCTCCGGCGTCACGCCACTTCTCGCGTACGTTACTGTCAGTGGAATGGATAGACCGAGACCGGTGGGAAGAAACCGGTCGAGCCGCCAATTGCTGTTGAGCTGGAAGGTGCCCGTGGTGCGATAACTGGGGTCACGGTTGATCTGGTGGAACTGTCCGTCCTGTCTTACGAATGAGGCGTTCACATTGCCGACGTCGGATGCGACCAGTCGGGCATCGATCGCCATGGCGCTGCCGACCTCGGACACAGGGCTCGTGAGCCGGATGTCGTCGACCCAGAGCTCCGTCTCAGGCGCGCTGACTGCGCCGCCAATCCGGTAAATGCCTGCCGAGACTTCCTGTACCGCCGCCAGATTAGGCGGATTGATACCTGGATCGGCGACGTGAACAATGTACGCGCCCTCGCAGGCGACATAGGCACTGACGTCCAGACTGCCACATTCGGCCGCGCCGGAACGTGGCGCGCCGCTCAGCCATCGAGCCTCTATATCGGCTCTCAGGCGTCGCCAGACCTCGAGATCGATGTCGAACTCAGGCTCCCAGGTGGTACTTCGCGCAGGCGCGCGGTACAGATAGAAGTTCTTGTCGTCGCTACCCAGCTTGATGAAGGCCTGGAAGTCCCCCTGTTCCCACCCGTCCCCCCTGCCGCGCATCCAGACCTTCAGCTCCCGGTATCGCAGGACGTTCTGGGGCCCGGTCGGAAGACGCAGATAGGCTTCTGCGCGCTGACCCAGCTGGAGACCCCGCGTAATGAGTCGGAGCGACTTTTCATTGATCTGGGTCCCCAGCGTACTGCGGTCTCCGCCTCGGCGAGACACGCTCTCGAACACGCCCGGAGGCGACTCGTAGCCCAGGTCGGTCCGATTCTCGGTTGAGATGACAGAAGCAATTACTTCGCCGGCAGCTTCGGCGGCCGCGCCGGAAATTCCGGCGATGGGTGCTTCGGCACGGCGCACCCAGGGTGAGCCGACCAGGCGCAGCCGCGCCAGCGCAAAGCGGGCAACCACGTCCGGCAGACCAGGGTCAGGGGGGGTTGCGACCGTGACCCGGAGGTGCTGCACCAGGCGAAGGCTCGGAGTTCCGATTGTGGCATCTGGAGTTCTGATCGGGATGCGGTACAGCTCCCACCCGCTCACCGTGCCGTTGCTCTCCTGCCGCTGTACACCGTTGCGGACGAAGTATTTGCTTCCGGGAGCCAGGCTGACGACGTAGCGGAACACGCTCTCGTTTGCGCCGGAGGCATTGAGCACGTTGTCACCATTCAAGTCTTCCGTGTCGAGACTTCCATTCCCCCGGCTGCAGCGGCCGCTCAGATCACCCCAGGGAAAGACCGGAACCGAGGCACTGAGCAGGCGCTGACAGAGCGGAAGCGCCTCGACCTCCTCACCGGTAAGACCGTCCACCAGGACATCGGGCCTGTCGCCCAGAATTCCGATGTCGTCCACCTGGGCATCGAAGATGTCGAAGGTGCTCCGTTCGGTATCGAGTCGCCCCTCACCGACATACTGCCTCCCGCTGAACACGGTGTCGCTCTCCGAGACGGTGATGGCCTGCGGGGCCACTGCGAGGGCATCCTCGTTGACGGTGCCGAGGTCGAATACCAGCCGAACCCCGGCCGAATCAGCCGTCCGAGTCCCGGGTTGAAAGAGCCAGAACTCCAGATATTCGTCCTGCGTCATATCCACGCCGGTCGGGCTGAGCGACGTGACCATCGATCGCCAGCGAGGACGTCCGGGCCGGGCCGGCAAGGACCACCTCGATGCATTGTTTCGCTGGACGATGCCACCGGCGGTGTCGGCATGCAGTGTGAGATACATCGGCGTTTCCAGCCGCTCACCACGTCCGGAGAGGCGGATCAGGGTGTCGATGTCCTCTGGTCGTAGCTCCACTGGTTGATTGGACCCTGTCGTGGTGGGTACCAGGTTCTGCCAGGTGAGCGCTACCGCGTCCTCCGGATCGAAGACTCCTCCGATGAAGTCGGCGACACCATCAGCCTGGAGAGGTCTGCTACCGAACTCCCACGCGGTCTCGCGCAGCGATATGGGGATTCCGGCCTCAGCTTCGAATTCTTCCAGATAGGCTTGGCCGGAGCGGTTTGGATCCGGCTTGGTGAAGGCGAACTCCGCGTTCAGATCCAGCCGGGACGGTGCCATAGCCGGGGCGGATGTGAGCTTGTTGAGCAGCCTGGTGACACCCATAGGCTTGAAGCTGAGCTCGGTGTTGATCCCACCCACCAGGTTTGCGGAGGCCTCGAAGCCCAATGGCGGCCGATTGAATGCGCTCTGCTCCCTCTGGTACATCCCGATCAAATTGATGGCGCCGACATCCCCCAGCTGATACTGGGTGGAAAGACCCAGAATGGTCGTAGGAGCGACAGCGAAGAGCCCTTGCTCCTCGAATCGGGCGGTAACCTGTCCGGCACCACCCCCGAACAGCGCGTCGGGGTTGAGGAAGGTCACCTGACCGAGTTCGTATGAGATCGTGTAGTCCACTCCACGCTCCAGCCGCCGTCCACCCAGCAGCAGCTGCTCGCTGCCCTCGCGAATCTGCAGCGCGCCCAGACTGAGAGTGGACCGGTCCCCGGCACCGGTGGAGTTGTAGCGGAGACGGACCTGAAACTTGGCAGGTGGTCCCTGAGCCAGGAGCAGATACAGCGGCGTACGATAGAGCGAGTCCGATCGCTCGGCCGGGCTCAACCTGGGATCGGAAAAGGGCGTGAGTGTCGGGAAGACGATATATGACTCGCGAAGGACCTGCGCGGCGTCCGGGTCCCGGCTGCGAGGGAAGAGCCGGTTCTCCCGATCGAAGACGTTCTGGTCGGTAGCGACCGCGAGGCCCAGGAGGGAAAGGTACGTGTTGCCGCCACCCTGCGGCCGCTCTGACCGGTTGACGGAGAGGTTCACCTGAAGCGAAGCCGGATCGAGGTCGGAGCCAGCCGCCCGATAGATCTGGCGCATCTCATGCCGGAAGGTGGCTGCCTCAGGACCTCTCTGCGGTTCGACAATCAGGCGAAGGCTGTCAGTCGAGCCCTGCCCTTGATCCTGGGACGGGAAACTGCCGACTGTCGTACCTGCCGCAGTCGTGTAGCTCACTGCCAGGTAGTCGTTCTGGTCCAGCTTGGTCGCCAGGGCAAACCAGAGACCCGACGGGTCGAGGTAGTAATCGGAGCCCTGAATGAGGAGTTGCCAGCGGACGGGGCCGAACCGCTGGTTGGGATCGATTGTTCGAGCAAGAGCGGTGATGCCACCGAGATTCGGGTCAGCCGCTCCTGCCTGGTTCTGCGGCGGCCGGTAGCGGTAAACCCGAACCTGGGCCGGCCGGTCACCCGCGGCCAACTCTACACCGGCCAGGTTCAGGATGTCGACGTTCGGGTAGCCGGGAAGTGCAGTGGTGGGATCGATCACCCAGAAGAAACGCCCGGTTTCGAAATCCAGGTCCCGGAGCTGCCGGTCTTGCGGCTGACTGGTTGTCTGTCCGACGGTGTAAGCCCGCTCGGCCACCTGGCTGCCCTTCTGAGTGGCAGCCAATGCCTGAAAGTTGAACGAGCCGACCTCGAATCGGGCATTGACCCCGAAGTTGTTGGCCGGAATCGCTGCAGTGATGAATCGCGATGGCGGGGGCTGGAACGTCACGGTGCCGATTTCGATTCGGCGGATTATCTCGTCTTCGAGTCCCTGGTAGTAGACTTGAACGTTGTTATTAGCCGTAAAGTCACGCTCGGTATCGTAGTCGACGTTGACGTGCACCCGCCGGCCAATGGTCCCTCCAGACCGAAGGTTTACCTGGTTGTCGAGCCTGGGTGGCTTGAAACCCCCTCGGCATCCCGAATTCGGATCCAGGAGGAGTGCCGGGCTGCAGCGCTCGTTCCGGAGCCGGTCCGTCCGGAGCTCCAGTCTGACTTGGCCGTCGAGTGCCAGGTCGGCATACTTCGGAGAGAGTCCCAGCACACCTCGGCGCCGTTCCGTGGTCTCGGTACTCTCTGCCGGCTGCGGGCGAATGCCTTGGCCATAGAGCGTCAGATACCTGAGAGCAGTGGCTCGTTCGGTGCGGGCGGAATCGAGTACTACGTTGACAGTGCTGTCCCACGCGAGACCACGCACCCCAGGCGGCAGCTTTGAAGCCCCAAGCCAGGGAG
>DATFFX010000054.1:0-4992 GCA_035249825.1 Gemmatimonadales bacterium
GCGATTGGAGGGAACCTTCCGGCGGCACCGGCTCTCATGGGGAATGCGGTCGTCTGGAAGCCTGCGGCCACCGCATCTCTGAGCAATTGGCATTTTTTCAAGCTGCTGGAGGAAGCCGGGCTGCCGCCGGGAGTCATCAACTTCCTGCCCGGCGATGCCATCGAGATCAGCGAGACCCTGTTGGCCAGCCGGCGGCTCGCCGGGATTCACTTCACTGGGTCTACCGCTGTATTTCAGAGCCTCTGGAAATCAGTCGCCGCGAACCTCGACCGGTACGCGGGCTATCCCCGGGTCGTGGGCGAAACGGGTGGCAAGGACTTCATCCTGGCACATCCCAGCGCTGACGTGGATGCTCTCGCCGTGGGAATTGTCCGTGGGGCATACGAGTACCAGGGCCAGAAGTGCAGCGCCGCATCCCGAGCCTACATCCCCGATAATCTCTGGCCGGCTGTCCGGGACCGGGTTGTAGGGATGATCGAGCAAATCAGAATGGGCGACGTGGCCGATTTCCGTAACTTCATGGGTGCGGTGATCGACCGCCGGGCATTTACCCGACTGAGGGACCATCTGGAAGCCGCCAAACGTGATCCCGGGGTCACGATCGTAGCCGGCGGTGGCACCGACGACAAAGTCGGCTACTTCGTTCAACCAACGCTGCTGCAAGTGGAAGACCCTGCCTACCGCCTGATGTGCGAGGAGATCTTCGGGCCGGTGCTGACCGCGCATGTCTATCCAGCGGCGCGCTGGCATGAGACGCTCGCGCTGGTGGACCAGACGAGCCCCTACGCACTCACTGGCGCGGTGTTCTCCTGGGATCGACGAGCAATCGTGGAGGCGGATTCCGCCCTCCGTCACGCTGCGGGCAACTATTACATCAACGACAAGCCTACCGGCGCAGTCGTGGGGCAGCAGCCGTTCGGCGGAGCTCGTGCCAGCGGAACCAACGATAAGGCCGGCTCGATACTGAACCTGCTCAGGTGGATCTCGCCTCGAACCATCAAGGAAACGTTCAGCCCGCCGAAAGACTTCCGCTACCCGTTCATGCAAGAGGAGTAGAGACGGGTGCCGTCCGTGGCCAGCTTAGACGAACACAGGACAACCTTGCCGCAGATGAAGACCAACCCCGAAAGCACGAAGTAGAGCAGGAGTGGTGGCCAAGGCTGTTCTAGTAGCTGCGTTCATCAGCGTTTCGCTGCGGCTGAGCTTCTTGGTATCAGGGCAGGACACCGTCACAGGCTACACTGCCCACCAGTTGAACTGCGCGAAATATCTGGAGACTGGCCAATCCAAGATCCTGACCGAATCGGGTGGACGGACCCGGCATCAGACGTCGGTTCGTCGCGGGGTCTGGCAGTTCCGGGCGTCGGCGGAGGGCAGGCAGGTCGGTTTGGAGGGCTGGCTCGATTCCCTGACCATCACCCGCAGGTCCGAGGAGACGGTGATGAGTCCTGACACTGACGGGCTGCTGGGGGGCCGTTACCGCGGAACATTGGACCAGAAGGGCAACTACACTCCCCGGGTTCATCCGTTCGTCCCCGACGAAGTCGCTGAAGTAGCTGGAATGGCCGACGCGCTGGATGACTTTTTTCCACCCCTGCCGGGCCGGCCGCTCGCGGTGGGCCAGATGTGGACCGATTCATCAGGTCTTACAATCAGGCGACTTCCCGACAGCGCGTTGTCCGGAGTACCGCTACATCGGTTTGAGACCGTGAAACGGGAAGAGGCACAGGCTGCTCCACCAATAGGCGATACCGTTCCGCTGAAACTGAAGCAGGAAAGTGAAGAGCATGGACAATCTGTCTGGCACCCGCTGCTCGGTCTGATAGGCCGAGACCGGACGATCGTGGTCGAGACAACGGTGCCGCCGAGCCGCACGGTACGCCGGACCGTGCGCTCGAGAGTGGAACAACGAATTACGTTGGAGAGGATTCCGGGGCCGTCGAGTTGTTCCGGCTCCGGCGGGCCATGAATCTTTGCTCCGGATCGAACAGCAGCCCTGCGAGGACAAAGAGTACTGCAGCCGTTCCGATGAGAACGAAGGCGTCGGTGGCGGTGCTGAACTCCGGGTTCTGTCCCAACGCATTACGCATCAGATCGACCTGGTAGGTGACCGGGTTGATTTCGGCTGCTATTCGAAGCGCTGGTGGCATGCCGCCGGTCGGATATAGCGCTCCGCTCAGGAAGAGCAGCGGAAAGAGTACCACGTTGATTACACCCGCGAAGTTCTCGACTGACCGGAGGCGGGCTGCCACCAGCAATCCCATCACGCTGCTGACGAGCGCACAGAGTGCCAGTGCAGCCATTGCAGTCATGATCTGACCCACTGAGACGGTGAGGATGAACGGCGCCAGCACCAATACCACCGCTCCCTGAAGCAGTCCCACCAGTGCTGCTGCCAGGACTCTCCCCGTCAGCACGGCCGGAACGCCCGCTGGACTAGCCAGCAACAATCGCAGCACGCCGAACTCCCGATCGTAGACTGTCGAAATCGCCATCAACATGGCGCCGAACAGCGCCGCCATTACGATGATGCCCGGATACACGAACTCCTGATACGAGCTGCCACCGCCGACGCGTGCGATGGTGTTGAAGCCGGTACCGACCAGCAGCAGCCACATGAAAGGCCGGGCGATACCGCCGATCAAACGGCCTCTCTGCCGCAGAGTGCGCAGAAGGTCTCTGACGACGATGCCGTACACGGCGCTCGACGACCTCATGTGGGTTCCGGCGACGAAAAGGAACGCTTATCTGCGTTCATCTGCGGCCTTGCTGTTCGTTAGGGCGAAGTACACATCCTCCAGCGTGGCCGGGCGGAGCGCAAACCGCTCGATGCCGGGTGCCGAGCCCGCCAACTCGACCACTGCCTCACGCGGCCCCTTGAGGCCAATTCGAAATCCTCGCATGGTGTGCATGCTGTTCTCTACGGCGCCCAAGCCACGCAGAGCCCGCGCCAGACGCTCGGCGCCGGGACCCTCGATCTCCGCCACCTCCTGGCCCACCGTGGCGCGCAGCACGGCAGGAGCGTCGCTCGCCACCACCTGTCCGGCGGAAAGAAGCACGACGTTGTCAGCCGATTCGGCCTCCGCCAGGTAGTGGGTCGAAAACAGCACGGTGGTCCCCTGTGACCTGCGAAGGGCTTCGAGCAGCGACCATACCCGGTCACGATGCTCCGGGTCCAGGCCGACGGTCGGCTCGTCGAGAATCAGGAGATCGGGGTGGTGCAGCGTGGCGCGCACAATGTCGAGCAGGCGACGCCAGCCTCCGGAGAGCTGGCTCGCTGGTGTCGCCAAGTAGCGGCTGAGGCCATGGTGTGCGATGGCTTCATCGACGCGGTCACGGGCCGTCCGGCCGCTGAGCTCCGCCAGGCGCGCTGCAAACAGGAGGTTTTCACGAACGGTGAGGAGCCCGTCTACGCTGGATTCCTGGAATACGAGACCTAATCGGCGGCGCACGCTCCGCCGTTCTCGCCTGATATCGTGTCCGAAGATGCGGGCGGTACCCTTGCTCGGTGCCAGCAGGGTGGCCAACAGGAGCATGGCGGTGGTCTTACCGGCGCCGTTGGGACCGAGGAGTCCAACCAGGGTGCCGCGGTCAACCTCGAGGTTCAGGGACTCGAGTGCCCGGATGGGTCCATAGCGGCGTCCCAGGTCCTCGGTCAGAACCGCCGGCTCCCGCCCGTTCACACCGGCTGCGGCTCGCTCGTCAGGTGCCGGTAGCTGTACTCGTGAATCTCCTCAGACGCCTCGGTGAGCGCCTCATCAACGATACGGCGCAGGGGAGTGAGGGTGCAGACCGGATCGGTGTTGGCCGCATCCCCTGTCAGCGCGAATGCCTGGCAGCGGCAGCCGCCAAAGTCCACCGTTTTGCGGGGGCAGCTGCGGCAGGGCTCCTTCATCCAGTCGTCTCCCCGGAACGCCCTGAACGCCTGCGATTCACGCCAGATCCAGTCGAGTGACCGGTTTCGTACGTTGTCGAACTGCAGGGTGGAGATGGCACTGGCACCATGACAGGGCAGTACCATGCCATTGGGCGTCACGACCAGATAGACCTTACCCCAGCCGCCGTAGCAAGCCTTGGGGTAGGCTTCGTAATAGTCGGGTAGCACGTAGAGAATCTGCATCTTGCCGCGGTATTGCTGGATGGCACGCTCGGCGACCTCGTGGGAACGCTCGACCTGCTCCCGGGTCGGCATGAGCGCCGCCCGGTTCTGGAGCCCCCATCCATAGTACTGGGTATTGGCGAGCTCGATGCGGTCCGCACCCAGATTAGCGGCCATGTCGATGATCTCCCCAATGCGATCGAGATTGGCCCGGTGCAGCACGACGTTGATGGTGAAGGCAAAGTCCAGCTCCCGCACGAGCGCTGCGGCTGCCTGCTTGTGCTTGACCGACTTGACCCCGGCAATCCGCTCCGCAATCTCCGGATCGGAGTCCTGGATCGAGATCTGAATGTGCTCCAGCCCGGCTTCCTTAAGGCGCTCGGCTCGGGTGCGGGTCAGTCCCAGTCCGGATGTGACCAAGGTGGAATACAGACCCTCGGTCCGGGCATGAGCTGCCAGCTCCTCCAGATCCTTGCGGAGAAGTGGCTCACCACCCGAAAGGCCAAGCTGCAGGACTCCGAGTGCGCGGGCCTCGGTAAATACTCGTTTCCAGTCACTGGTGCTTAGCTCGCTGTCGGCCCGGATCAGTTCCAGCGGATTGGAGCAGTACGGGCAGTGCAGGGGACAGCGATGGGTAAGCTCCGCGAGCAGTGTGGTAGGGATGTCAGCCGGCACGGATCAGCTCCCGGTTCGCCATGAGGGTCAGGTATTCGGTCACATCAGCCGTGACGTCGGCGTGATACCGCTGGGTCAGAATGTGCACAATCTGTCCGACCGTGTTGCTGCCGTTGCACAGCTCGAGGATTGCAGCGCCGGTGTCGTTCAGCAGCACTGCTCCCTCGGGGTACAGCAACACTGGCCGCTGCCGCACTGGATCGAAATGCAGGCGCGTC
>DATFFX010000055.1:0-6256 GCA_035249825.1 Gemmatimonadales bacterium
CTCTCCGTTCAAGGTCAATTGTCTGAAGCCGTCGTTCGGCTCGATCTATGTGTGATAACACACGCCTTCCCCATTGGTTCCTAGTCCCGGTCCCGGGCTTCGGCCAACAAGTCGATCAGCGTCCGGAGCTTCCGCGGGCCCAGGTGCCCTAACTGTCGGCGGTGTAGATCGATGACTACCTGATCCAGACGGGCCAGAAGGGCGAGACCACGCCGGGTGATCCGGCTGCGCACGAAGCGGCGATCCTCCCCCTCGCGGCTGCGAACGACGAGGCCGGTCTCTTCCAAACGGTCCAGCAGCCGGGTTGCGTCCGGGACCTTTGCCACCAGCCGATCCCTCACCTCGTTGCGGCAAAGCCCCTCGGGCCCTGCCCCGCGCAGAATTCGGAGCGCATTGAACTGGGTCGGAGTGAGGCGGTGGGGCTTGAGTACCTCTATCATCTCGTGATCCAGCCGTGCGGCCGTCCGGGCGAGGCTCAGCATTGCCTCCTGCTCCAGGCTTCCGAACGGCAAGTCAATCCGTCCTCACGAACTGCACTTCCGCTTCGATTCGAACATTGTGCGCCACGAGCACCCCCCCGGTCTCGATGGTCTGGTTCCACCTGAGTCCCCAGTCGCGGCGGTCGATCTCGGTAGTGGCGCTGAAGCCGGCCCGCTCCTTACCCCAGGGATCGGTGCCGCGACCCTCGAACACACAATCGAGCGTTACTTCGGATGTGCTCTCCCGGATGACCAGGTCGCCAAGGAGCTTGAAGCGGTCGCCCGTTTGGGACGGATTACCTATCACCCGCTTGCTGCGAAACGTGATGTGGGGGTGGCGTTCCGCATCGAAGAAGTCCGCGGACCGCAGATGGGTGTCCCGATCGGGGTTGCCGGTGTCTATGCTGGCGACGTCGAGTACCGCCTCCACGCAGCATCCATCCGGATGCTCCTCGTTCCCGGTGAGGGTGGCCTGCAGGTTCTTGAAACGGCCCCGCACGGTGGTCATCATCATGTGCTTCACGGCAAACTCGACGCTGGAGTGAGCCGGATCGAGCTGCCAGGTGGTGGTGGCGCCGGGCGCAGCGGTGTGTGTCATGACGGTTTCTCCCCAAATGAAGGTGCTGAGTGTTCTCTAGTCACTGCGGCTGAGGACCACTCTGCCTCCGGGAGGTCCAGCCCGCCTCGATCCCACTGGCCAAGATCGGCGGCCGCCGAGTAGGTGGTCTGGAGGAACCTCAGCACTGCGTCGTCGGGGGAGGGTGCGGTCCGCACGGCGGCATAGGGCAGCACGAACTCGCGCAAGGTGTCGTCGTAGTGGGCCGCGGAAGGCTCGACCGGGTAGCTGCGATATCCTGCCGGTTCGGGGTATGCGTACGAGTAGAACACGGGCTCAGACACAGAACCTCCCCCGGGCCAGAATCCGGCACTGGTACATTCGTGCGAATAGGCCTCCTGCATGACCCAGTTGCCGAGATTATGAGCGCCGCCGGGATGCAGCGGTGCCCTGCGACCGGAGAAGCGTGTCGCGGCCAGGTCGAAGCTGCCCCAGAAAAAGTGCACTGGACTCGCCTTGCCGATAAACCGTCCGCGGAAGCTCTTGAGCACGCGGTCGGCCTGCAGGAGCACCTGCCACGCGCGGGTGGCCGCCCCGGGGTCATATGATGCATGGGTCCGGTCACTGGGGAACGGTATGGCATTCTCCACTTCCACCGGCACCGGCCAGATCTCTACGGCCACTCCGAGGGAGTCGAGCAGGGTGAAATACTCGTCGTAGAAATCCGCCACCGTCCGTGGCTTGAGGGAAATGGTGCCAGTGCCGCCGTCGCTGACGGTCACATACAGGGCGTGGTCCAGAAAGTCGAAGTCAACCGTGAATGTTCGCTGACCGATCGGTATAGCTGAGGTGGTGAGTCCTCGTGAAGTGACATACTGGGCAACATGCCACCAGTGGTTCTGCCGAGGGGCAAGCACAAGGCGCGTTTTGCCCACAATCTGGAACCACATGTGCACCGTAGCGTATGTGTCTCTCCACGAATCGAGCGGGAGTTCGGGCCAGGTAAGGGGCATCGTCAGGAAGCCGCGGGCGCTGGTTCCATGAAGAGCTGATCGGCGTAGCACCAGGCCCAGTCCTCGCCTGGCTCGAAGCTCCGCACAACTGGGTGCCCGGTTTCCCGAAAATGCTTCGTGGCGTGCTTGCCCGGAGAGCTGTCGCAGCAGCCCACCTGGCCACAACTGAGGCAGAGGCGCAGGTGAACCCAGCGGCTGCCCTGCTGAAGGCACTCCTGGCACCCCTCAGGGGTGCCCGGGTTGACTCGACGAATTTCAGTTACGTGCGGGCAGCTCGATGTCACGAACGTTCCTCTTTCGGTTGACTCGATAAGGCGCGCTCTGAAGGTAAATCGACCCCACTGAGGGATCGGTGTTCGGACGCACACTCCGCCGATCTTGACATATCAATTTCGATTGATATATTGAGCCTCATGAGCACACACTCTGCAACCGACACCGGAAGGGCTATTCAACTTTTTCACGCGCTCTCCGATGCCACGCGGATGTCGATTCTGCAGCGTCTCCGCTTCGGCGAGCGCTGCGTATGTGACCTGACCGAGGCCATGGACGCCGCTCAGTCCCGCCTGTCGTTCCACCTCAAGGTGCTGAAGGACGCAGGGCTCATCCGTGACCGGAGAGAGGGGCGCTGGATGTACTACACTCTGGACCCCGGTACCCTCGATGAGGTTGCTGAGTTGATCCAGGACCTGGCGAGCGTTCCATCTGCAGCGGAGCGGAAGACCGGCTGTTGTTGAGCACCCATTTTTCTGTGACGTATCAACAAAACTTGATCAGGAGGATTTGTGAGCACAGAAGACGTGAAGGCGACGGTTCGTGAGAGATACGGCCAGGCGGCGCTCAAGGTCACCACAGGGGAAAAGACCTCCTGCTGCTCGACGAGTTGCTGTGGCGGCTCCGAGGATCCCATCAGCTCAGAGCTTTATACCGCGGCGGAGACTGCCACCCTGCCCGAGCCGGCGGTGCTGGCATCCCTGGGGTGCGGCAATCCGACAGCCCTGGCCGAGCTGCACGAAGGCGAGACGGTACTGGATCTGGGTTCCGGCGGCGGCATCGACGTGTTTCTCTCAGCGCGCAGAGTGGGATCCTCGGGTAAGGCATACGGCCTGGACATGACTGATGAGATGCTCGCCCTGGCGCGTGAGAATCAGCGTCTGGCGGGAGTTCAGAACGTCGAGTTCCTGAAGGGTGAGATCGAGGCGATTCCGTTGCCGGATAACTCCGTGGACGTGATCATCTCGAACTGCGTGATCAATCTGTCGACCGACAAGAGCCGTGCCCTCGCGGAAGCGTTCCGGGTGCTGAAGCCTGGTGGCCGGCTCGCGGTGTCGGACGTGGTGATTCGAGGCGAGATTCCCGCGGAAGTGCGGCGTAACATGGAGCTCTGGGTGGGGTGTGTAGCGGGAGCCCTCACCGAAAATCAATATCAGCAAGGTCTCCAGGAAACAGGGTTCGAGGAGATCGGCATCGAGCCCACCCGGATCTACGAATTCGAAGACGCGAAGGCTTTCCTGAGTGGTTCGGGACTGGACACGGAAGCCCTCGCTCGGGAAGTCAGCGGGCGCGTCATGGGAGCGTTCGTTCGCGCCCGCAAGCCACGGTAGAGGAGGGACAGGTATGACTGCTGATGTCAGGAACTGTGACTGTCTGGAGCTTCGCAGTGCGCGCCCGGCAGACCTGCCGGAAGCGCTGGCTCTGATCAGCCGGTCCCAGCTACCCGCGGCGGGCGTGCCCGAAGCATTTTCGCAATTCTTCGTCGCCAGGCACAGTGACAAGCTCGTCGGAGTCGCGGGGCTGGAGGTTTACGGTGCATCCGCCCTGCTTCGTTCGGTTGCGGTGGACGATGAGTGGAGGGGAACCGGAGTAGGACGGCTGCTCATCGACAAGGCGCTGGAGGAAGCCAAGGGACGTGGCATCGAAGACGTATTCCTGTTGACCACGACTGCCGAACACTACTTCCCTCGCTTTGGTTTTGCGTGCGTCGATCGTGATGCGGTGAGCGCCGACATGAGGGCTTCGGTGGAATTTCAGGAGGCATGCCCATCCTCCGCGGTGGTCATGCGCAAGAGGCTCGTTGCCGCCCGATCATGAGATATGCGCTTATCTCCGACATCCACGCCAATCTTCCGGCGCTGGAAGCGGTGCTCCAGGATGTGCGCCTACTGCAACACGTGGCCACCATCTATCACCTCGGCGATCTCGTCGGGTATGCCCCCTGGCCCAACGAGACCGTCGCACTTATCCGTGAATCGAAGATCCCCGGTGTTGCCGGAAACTACGACTCGACCGTCGCAACGGACTACAAACACTGCGGGTGTCGCTACGAAGACCCGCGCCAGGAAGAGCTGAGCCACCTCAGCTATGACTGGACCCGGCAGCACGTCTCGCCGGAAACTAAGGAATTTCTGGCCGGCTTGCCGTTTCGCATCGACCTGCTTCCCTCCGGGGGTCATACCGCTGGCCCGCGGGTCATTCTCGTCCATGGCACTCCGACGCTGAACACGCTCTACTGGACTGAAGATCGTAGCGACGACTTTTGCCTGAAAATGGCGAAAATAGCCGGAGCGAAGCCCGGCGATGTAATCGCATTCGGGCACACCCACCTGCCTTGGCATCGCCAGATCGAAGGCGTCCACTTCGTGAACACCGGTAGCGCAGGGCGCCCAAAGGATGGGGACTGGCGCGCGGGGTACGTCCTACTCTCGATCGGCTCAGGCAGGGTCGAGGTAGAGAACATCAGGGTGGAGTACGATGTCGAGCGTGCCATGCGGGGAATACGGGAGAGGGGCCTGCCTGAGGATTTCGCAGAGCATCTACGAACCGGCGGACGTCCTGCGCCAGCCGGCTCCATACCATCGACGTGAGAACGGCCCTGTCTGGCGCGCATATAAATCCAGCTGTCACGATCGGCTTCTGGTCGGTACGAAGATTTCCGCTCTCCGAGATTGTGCCCTACGTCCTGTCGCAGTGCGGGGGCGCGGTGGCGGCAGCTCTCGTTTTACGAGGCATCTTCGGCTCTGCCGCCCAGGCGGGAGCCACATCGCCACACGTGTCTACCGTCTCGGCGTTTGCCGTGGAGTGGCTGCTCTCATTCGCCCTCATGTTCGTGATCATGGCTGTGGCGACTGATGAGCGGGTCGCGGATGGGTTCGCGGCACTGGCCGTAGGCCTCACTGTGGGTTTTGGCGCCCTGATGGCCGGACCCGTGACGGGCGCGAGCATGATTCCGGCTCGATCATTCGGACCCGCGTTAGCCGGAGAAGCCTGGCAAGAACACTGGATCTACCGGCTGGCGCCCGTCACCGGAATGCTGGTAGCGGCTCGGACATATGAGTTCTTGCGTTCCACATCCCCGCCGCTTGCTCCAGCTGCTGGTGAAGTCATGCTCGGAGTACAGGGCCCTCTTTCATCGCCACAGAACCACGGCGACTCGACTCGGGCGGTTCGTTAGACTGTCCCAGCCATGGCTCACACGCGGACGCCGATTTACATTCGACAGCATGACAGCCACCGCCAAGAGCAAGCCGTCCCCAGACCAGAGTGTCGGTATGCCCACCATCTGGCTCGATGGGGAGTGGTGTGACCAGCAGACAGCCATGATCTCCGTGTACGATCACGGTCTCCTATATGGTGACGGTGTCTTCGAAGGTATCCGGGTCTACGGTGGAAAGATTTTCCGTCTGGAAGAGCACCTCGACCGCCTGTACGATTCCGCCAAGGCCATCTGGCTGACGATTCCGATGGACAGGAGAGAACTCGCTTCCATCACGCGAGAAGCGGTGCGTCGGTCGGGAATTGCCGAGGCGTATATCCGGCATCTTGTCACCCGCGGAGTCGGTGACCTGGGACTCGACCCGCGCAAATGTCCCAAAGCATCGGTCATCATCATCGTCGATACGATCAAGCTGTGGCCCGAGCAGGTGTACGAGACGGGGCTGAACGTCATCACTGCTGGAACGCCGATACCGCAGCGTGAATCGCTCTCGCCCCGGGTGAAGTCGCTGAACTATCTCGCTCATATCATGGCCAAGGTTGAGGGCATACACGCCGGTGCCGACGAAGTCCTGATGCTCGATAGCGCCGGCGCCGTTGCGGAGGGCTCAGGGCAGAATGTGTTCGTTGTGAAGCAGGGCCGGATCAGCACGCCTCCGCGCCATGCAGGCATCCTGAAAGGGGTCACTCGAGACGCTGTCATCGAGCTTGCTATC
>DATFFX010000056.1:0-3606 GCA_035249825.1 Gemmatimonadales bacterium
GACGGACCACGTTTCCCCCGAGCGGCAGGGGAAGCCCGGTCTCCTCCAGCCACCAGGCTCCCAGGTCAGCCCAGAGATGCAGCCCGCCGTCTCCATAGGTGAGCTGGCCCTCATGAATGAGGAGGCCAACGTCAACTTCTCCTTGATGAACCGCGTTTTCGATCTGGTCGAACGGGACCACCATGGCCGTGTACTCCGGCTGGAAGAGCTGGAGGGCGAGATACGCGGTCGTGAGCTTACCCGGCACGGCCACTCGCTTGCCCCTCAGGCTGGTGCGGGGGTCGGCCGGCCGGGCGATCTTCGAGACCAGCCTGGGTCCGTACCCATCGCCCATGGAGGAGCCTGAGCCGAGCAGTGCATAGTGGCGCCAGAGATAAGCATAGGCATGGATCGAGACCGCGGTCACCTCCAGTTCCGCCCGGAGGGCGCGCTGATTGAGCGATTCGATATCCGAGAGCTGGTGGATATAGCTCAGATCCCCCGTGTCCAGCTTGCCCTGGGCGAGGGCGTAGAACATGAAGGCGTCATCGGAGTCGGGGCTGTGAGCGACGTGGATGGTCCTCGGCATGACGCTCCTGTGAGTTGGGCGGAAGGTAGAGCGGCGGAAGAGGGAGAGCGGTGGAACTATCGCTGGTTACCGCCTTACCGCCTTACCGCCTTTTCCGCCTCTTTCTTGAACTCGTCCAGCACCGGCTGATGATCCAGATATTCTATCCTTCTGCTGACAACTTCCCCATTGTAGTGGGCCAGAAAATCCCGTTCGGACTCTGCCCGGAGCCTGGCGTCTCCGGAGCGGGTGGCCACCTCTCCGCGGATCACATAGGCGAAGAGGTGGCCAGGCGACTCCGCCAGAATCGTATCAGCGAGGGCCCTGGCAGCGGCCACGTTCCGGATCTGCAACTGCAGCACCGCCGCGTGGTATCGGGCATCGGCATCTATGCTGTCGAGCTGCTGATATGCACCCAGAGCCATGGGTGTGAATCTCACCACCTCGCCAGAGTCCTTTCGCTCGGCTGCTTGCATGATGCGGTTGAAAAGCCGATCGAAGCGCTCCCGAGGCGACATGGCGCTGATGTCCGGGGCCGGGCCAGCCGGAGGAGCCGAGTTCCCGCCCGGCGCCGGGTTCGCTCCCGCATTGGCCATATCGGGTGCGACTGGCTGGGCGCCCGAGCTGGAGACCTGGTAGGCGATCCCCCCGACCAGCAGGACGCAGAGCGCTCCGGCGACGAGCCACGGTCCTCGGTCGGAGGCCGGCCGGTCCATGGCTCCAATAGCACCTACCTGGCGCCCACAGCGATGACAAAAGCGGGCCTGGGGCGACAGCTCCGCCCGGCAGTGAGCGCAGGCACGCGGGCTCATGCTTGCGCCGCAAGCGCTGCAGAAGTTGCCGGACGTGTGGGTCCCGCATGCAGGGCACGGCCGGGGAGTTGAGTCGGTCATCAGGACCAGAAGCGTAAACGGTAAGCGGTGAGCGGTAAACGGGCAGCACCCTTACCTGAACGGCCGGTTGTGCGTTTCTTTCCCGGTCTGAGTGAAGGGTCTAGGGTCTAGGGTCTAGGGTCTAGGGTCTACGCGCGTCATAGCCTTAGACCCTAGACCCTGGACCTCCCGTTTACCCGCGAGAACCGCATGTCCCCAGGAAAACAGCGTCCGCCCGGCTCCACTGAGCGACCGACTCTGGAAGGATTCCCTCTGGATTTGGGCGACGCGGGCAAAGATGACGTTCTGGAACTGGCGCGGCGGTTCAGCGTCGACTTCATGCGGCTGCAGTTCACCGACATTTTGGGCGTGAACAAGAACGTCGAGGTGCCGCGGAGTCAGTTCGAGAAGGCGCTCGACGGCGAGATCATGTTCGACGGATCCTCCATCGAGGGCTTCGTCCGCATAGAAGAGTCGGACATGCTGCTCAAGCCGGATCTGCACACCTTCCGCATTCTCCCGTATGAAGACGAGGGTGGGCGGGTGGCGCGATTGCTGTGTGACATCTATACACCCGACGAGCAACCATTCGCCGGCTGTCCGCGGACCACGCTCAAGCGGCAGGTGGAACGGGCTCGCAAGATGGGATTTGCCATGATGGCGGGCTGTGAGGCGGAGTTCTTTCTCTTCGAGAAGGCTCCTGACGGATCGCCAACGACCACGACCCACGATTCAGCGGCCTATTTCGACCTCGGCCCGGTGGATCGCGGTGAAGAGATCCGACGGGTCATCGTCGAACAGCTGGTGGAGATGGGATTCGAGGTGGAGGCGGCTCATCACGAAGTAGCTACCGGCCAACACGAGATCGATTTCAGATATGCCGACGCTCTTACCACCGCGGACAATCTGACCACCTTCAAGTTCGTGGTGCGCAACGTGGCCAGCCGTTTCGGCTTCGTGGCTTCCTTCATGCCCAAGCCACTCGAGGGAATCAATGGAAGCGGGATGCACACTCACCAGTCCCTCTTCCGCGGAAAAGACAATGCTTTCTACGATCCGAAAAGGGAGCATCAGCTCTCCCGGACAGCGCTGAGTTACATCGAGGGACTACTGCAGCATGCTCGAGGATTCTGTGCCATCACCAACCCCCTGATCAATAGCTACAAGCGGCTCGTTCCCGGCTACGAAGCTCCGGTTAACGTGGCGTGGTCGATGCGGAACCGGTCGCCACTGGTCCGCATCCCCGATCGGAGGGGGCTCGGTACGCGTTGCGAGCTGCGGATGCCGGATCCGTCATGTAACCCCTATCTCGCCCTCACTGTCCAGCTTGCAGCCGGGCTCGATGGCATCGAGCGGAAGCTGGACGCCAGGGAGCCGGTCAGCCGCAACATCTTTACCATGAGCTATCGGGACCGGCGCAAGTACAGGATCGACGAGCTCCCGCGTGACCTGCATGAAGCACTAGAGCTGATGGCCAAGGACGATGTCGTCAAGGCTGCTCTGGGCGAACACCTGACTGAACGCTTCCTGGAGGCGAAGCGGAACGAGGTGCTCCAGTACAACCTTCAGGTGAGCAAGTGGGAGATAGACAACTATTTGGGGAGGTATTGACGGGCGGTAGGTGGAGCGGCGGTACGTATAGCGACCGTAGGTGCGGCGGTGAGCGAGTACCGCCTCAGTTCCTACCGATTTCCGCCGTATCTCCCACTAATTGAAGCTGTACCACCCCGAATGGAAGCGGCAGCTCCAGTTGCACCGGAAGCCGCCGGGCGTCGTCGGTGAGCCAGACCTTCATTACCATCCCTCTGGAGGTCACCTCTACCGGGAGAGACGGGACGCTCTTTCCGTCCGGTAACACCGCCGGCTCCCTTGCGGCGGCCACGGTCACCTGCACCGGGTTGTAGCCGGTCTTGAAGTAGCGAGAGTAGCTGTATGATCGACCCAGCTCCAGGGGGGTAGTCCTTAGGAAATACAGGAAGGCGAGCTCATCCAGCGGGTCCGGGGGTGCAACCCAGCCACCCGTGACGCCCACCTGGTGGTACCGACCAGAATCGGGCAGGATCAGATATTCGCGTTCGTCCAGCTTTCCTCCCTGCATCAGCCGCCGATGAAAACGCAGGGAATTGAAGCGCCGAGTCTCTACCCACGAGGTCAAGTCGTAGCGAACCCGCCACCCCGGTGGCCCGC
>DATFFX010000057.1:0-4549 GCA_035249825.1 Gemmatimonadales bacterium
ACACCTCGAGTGCCACAGGGATCTCATCCTCTCGGAAGAGTCCCACGGCACGCGTGATCTCCTCGATGCGACCCCGGTCGGTTTCGCTGAGGTAGCGAAGGGTGGGTGAGACGAGGGTGCCGCTCAAGCGGCGGACACCCCACTGACGAGGGCGTCGGCGGCGCGATGGCTATTGGACCGGGTCAGTGCCTCATCGACGATCTGCATGACCAGATCGTCATAGTCCCAACCAAAGGCCCTGGCCATGCGCGCGAGTCCGGCATTGCTGGAGAGGTCGGGAGAAGGGTTGACCTCCAGGACGTAAGGTTGCCCGTCCTCAGCCACTCGCATATCAACCCGTCCATACCCCTCCCCCTCAGCGAGGTGCTCCCACGCTGCGCTGGCGACTTGCGCAGCCCGTCTGGCCAGCTCGGGATCGAGCTGAGCAGGACAGATCGGGACGGTGCCTTCGTCTTCCGGACTTCCGGCAATCCATTTGGCGGCGTAGCTGACGATCGGCCAGGTACCATCCGGCAGGGTATCGAAACGGATTTCCGCAATGGGAAGCATCCGCTTGCCGATAAAGCCGACGTTGAGCTCCCGCCCGGCGACGTATTCCTGGACCAGCACTTCATCGAACTGCTCCAGCATCTGAGCCACACGTCGCTTGAGGGCCCGCTTGCTGGTGCAGACTGCGCCGTTGTCGATCCCTACGCTGGCATCCTCCGCCGCGGGCTTCACGATAGCCGGAAGCGGGAAATCGGAGGGAATCTTGTTGGCCTGTGCCAGCATGTTCGCGGGCACCGGGAGGCCGGCGGAGGTCAGCAGCGTATTGGCCACATGCTTTCGGTGGCAGACGCTGGTGGGCCAGGCGCGGCAGCCGGTAAAGGGGACTCCGGCCAGCTCGAGAGTGCCGACGACGAAATCCTCGAAGCGGGCGTGGCCGTTGATCCCCTCGCAGAGATTGAAGACCAGATCGGACCGTCGGATCCGGGAGAGCCAGCGGAACTCCCCCAGCCGAACCGGCAGCAGCTCGACTTCGTGGCCCCGGCGACGAAGCACGTCACGCACCTCGTGAACATTGGCCACGACCGCCGCCACATCCTGAGGACTCCACTCATCGCTGCCCGCATCGAAGAGGATGGCGACTTTCATCAGGCAACCTCCGCCAGGAGTGAACGGCCGCTGATCCGCCGCCAGGCAATGTCGGCGACGGTGCGGATGAGATCGTCGTAGCTCATGTTGGCCGCCGCGGCGGCCTTCGGAAAGCACGAGTGGTCCCGCGGGTCGGGCAAAACGCCCGGCAGCGGGTTGAGCTCGACGACCAGCGGGCGACCAGTGGCGTCACAGCGAATATCGACGCGGCACCAGTCGCGGCATTCCAAGGCGTGGTAGGCCGCCAGTGCGGCGGCTCGAACTTCCTCGGCCAGAGACTCGGGGATACTGGCCGGACAGTCGTAGATCTCGAGCGGTTTGCTCGGAGTGTCCCAGATCCATTTGGCTTCATAGCCATAGATGGGCGGGGCACCGCGCGGCAGCATATCAAATCGCATGCCGATAATCGGCAGGCAGCGAGCCTCGTCGCCATTTCCGAGAATCGCGACGGTGAACTCCTGGCCCGGCAGGTACGTCTCGATGAGCACCGGCTCGGCATAGGTGGCGAGCAGGTGAGACACCTGCCGCACCAGCTGGGTCCGATTCCGGCAGAGACTCTTGACGGTGACTCCCTTGCCGGACCCCTCGAACACCGGCTTCACGAAGAGAGGAAATGGCAAGGCGACGTGACGGGCTTCGTCTGCGGAGCGGGCCAGCACGAATGGAGCTGTCGGCACGCCCCGATGAGTGAGGATCTCTTTTGCCCTGGCTTTGTGCAGCGAGAGGCTCAGGGTGAGTGGGTCCGAGGCGTGATAAGGAACGCCGAGGAACTCGCAGATTGCCGGGACGTGCGACTCGCGGTTGGGGCCGTAGAGTCCTTCGGCGATGTTGAAGACGAAATCGGGACGGAGCAGCGCGAGGCGTGCGGGGAAGCTCGCGTTGGCTTCGAGTCGGTAGACCTGGCCTACAGTGCTCAGCGCCCGCTCCACCGCATCTATGGTGGCGGGCTCATCCCACTCGGCGTACAGGTCTGGTTGCTGAAGGTCGGGTCGGAGTGCCCGACTGGGAGGCTCGTCGGACGAAGGGGATTCGGAGTTCGCCCCGGCTGGACTAGCCGGCGCCGCTGGTTTGAGATTAAAGGCGAGTCCGATCCGAACTGCCAAAGGCTTCCTCTACAAAAAAGGCCGTCCGCGAGAGACGAGCCGAGACGAGTGCGACGATTGACGTAACTAAAGTAAGAAAAATGTTTTGGCCACACAATAGTTTTTCGGAGAAAAGTCGAGATGAGTTTTGGAAAGAGTCGCCAGTCATCAGTCGCCAGTCTCGAGTAACACGGAGGAAGAGGTCCTCTCGAGCTCGTCTGGCGTCTGGCGACTGGCGTCTAAACTTTATGGAACCCCGCGCGTCCCGCCTCGCTCCCCTCTGTCGTCGCATAGATCTCGAAGTCCGCGAAGAGCGCCGGCGCCTCGTGCTGAAGCACCCGAAGGCAGGCTACCGCCATTCGCCGGATCTCCAACTCGGCTCCTTCACCCAGGCGGAGCTCGAGCATGGTTCGCCACGCTCGCACATTCGCGCTCACGACGATTTTGACCTCGGTCGCATTGGGCAGGACGCTTCGCGCCGCTTCTCGGGCCATCTTGCGGCGGTGCACCTTGTCATCCACCCACTCATACCGACTCATGAGGCGGTCGACCGACTCGACGTAGGATGCCTGGGCTGCCCGCACCTGCTCGGTCCACTGCGCCTCCAGCTCAGGGTCGCCCATGATGGCCGGCGGCATCACGAAGGCCGCGTGCGACTCGTCAACGTACCGCTGCGAAAGCTGCGAGAACCCCCAGCCCGCCCGGTGACGAACCAGCTCATGGCTGCAGGAGCGTGAGATTCCCTCGATCAGCATCACGTAGGTGGAATGCTCGAAGACAGAGCCATGGCCCTGCCGCAGGATGTTGCGGAGATACTCACTCGTAGTCCGACCGGCGGGATTGTGCTGGCTCATGTAGCAGAGCCGTCCGGCAAACTCGGCGATCCGCTCGCCATCGCTCGACTCGCCTTTCCACTGAACCGGCAGATGGGAGGGCTCGAGGAACTGAGGGCGAGCGATGAGTGTGACGCGGGGTTCGCGGAGGATTTGCATGGAAGTCGCCAGTTGTCAGTCGCCAGTCACCAGTCGGCAATAAGAGGCCATCCATCGACCCGGGGCGGAAACTTGCACTATCATCATAAGCAACGCGAGGTTCAGGTAGCCCAAGGGCTCATTCGCACTGGCGACTGGCGACTGGTGACTGGTCCGCCAGCTCCAACCTCCGCCGGCCATACCCGCCAGTCAGCTCGATTTCGCGCAGCGCCGACTGAAGATCCGGCGGGATCGTCACGGCGCCGGCCCCGACCTTGAGCCTGCTGATCGGCGGCTCGCCGGTTGGAAGAATGATTCCGGGATTGAATATTCCACGAGGATCGAATGCGTCCTTCACCGCGCGGAACAGCTCGACGATCTCGGCGCCATAAACGTCCAGAAGGGTTGCCGCCCGGAGCCGGCCATCACCGTGCTCTCCTGCCGGAGTCCCGCCGAGCCGGATGACTGCGGCTGTAGCCTCCTCCAGGAGCCCTGCCACCTGAGCTTCCCAATTGGCTCGCGCGAGCTCCGGCAGCAGGTTTACGTGCACATGGCCGTCCCCGGCGTGTCCAAACATCACAACCTGGAGTTCCCGGTCTGCTGCCAATCGCCGGACAGTCCTGATGTACTCCCCCATCCGCTCCACCGGGACACACCCGTCTTCGATCACCTGTAGTGAGCGCCGGTCTTCAGGCAGGCCGGCCAGTATTGGACTGGCGGCGTGCCGGAGAGACCAGAGGCGGTCAGTGTCGGCCGGAGAATCAGCTATCTCAATTGACGCTACCCAGGGCGCGATCGCAGCGGCGGCATCAGAGAGCGCCTGCCGAAGGGCCTCGGGCTCGTCGCCCTCCAGCTCGATCAACAGTATTGCTTCGGCCCTGGTGTCCAGACCGGCGCCCTCGAGCGTGCCAGGCCCCAGAAGATCGAGGAAGCTTTGATCGAGCAGCTCCACGGCCGATGGCTCGAACCTGCTCAGAGTCAGGACGGCGTCACTCAGGCTATCCAGCGATGTGAGACGGGCCCGCATTCCTGCGCGAAAGGGGGGGATCGCCCCCAGACGCCAGGTGATCTGGGTGACGACTCCCAGAGTTCCCTCGGCGCCAATGATGAGATCGAGCACGTCGCCCGAATCGATGTAGGAATCCAGGGCATAGCCTGAGGAGTTCTTCCTGGTACGAGGAAATCGCCTGGAGATGAGTGAAGTGGCCGAGCGGAGTCGCGGGGCGACCTCCGCATGGAAACGGGTAAGAGCGGGAGAGTTGGTGTGATGCCCGGCCGCGTTCTCCCTTCGGAGGGACAGCTGCTCGCCCTCGCCGGTAAGCAGCGTGAGGCTCCGGACCCACCGTCTTACACTGCCATATC
>DATFFX010000058.1:0-5042 GCA_035249825.1 Gemmatimonadales bacterium
TTGCTCAAGATCCCGTACTATCTCTCGGCCGGCTGGCTTCGGATCGATCCGACCTTCGCCCCGCTCCGCGGCAACCCGCGCTTCGAGCGTCTGGTGGACGGCGCGTGACCGCGGACCTGCACGCGCGACTGCAGGCGGTGCTCGCCGAGCAATACGCGCTCGAACGAGAGTTTGGGGGCGGCGGGATGGCGGTTTCGCGGGCGAACCGACCCTAACTGGCTTGCCGACTACTAGCTCGTAAGCCAACCGGCGAAGGCCAACCACGCGGGCGTGCCCGAGATCATGAGGCGCAGCGGCTGCGAGGCCACGATCACCAGCCCGCCCCAGATCGTGGCGGGATGAACCTTCCTTCCGGTAGCGCGATCGTAGACCAGCATCGCCACGATGAACAGGTCGGTGAGCCCGAAGAATGCCGGGGGCCCCGCTCGGAGCACGAAGGGAAGCCGCGCGATCGGCGCGCTCGTGAGCGCGATGGTCGCGAGCGTCATCAGCCGCTTGTGAGTGTCCGGCCGGTTCCGCAGCACGAGGCCTGCGCCGATCAGAATCGCGAACACCACCATATCGAAGAGTGGCACAGCCAGGAACGAGAGCGGCGGCACGCCCGGAATCGGGGCCGCGCCGCCGCCCTTTACCCGCAGGATGGCTGTGGTGGTTCCCACGATCAGCAGGAACGCGGCCAGCACGGCGCCGCCCACCCCGAGCTTGCGATGCAGATCGGTGCGACCAGTGGCGACCAGGGTGGTCTGGGCCAGGAAGAGCAGCACCCAGGACGTGAACACCAGGCCATGGATGTGCACGAGCAAGCTCAGCGCCGGCGTGCCGAAGTAGGCCTTGAGGAAGTAGCTTCGCGAGAACCCGAGGAACACCGTGATGAGGACAGCGATGGCCATGCCCACGTAGAAGCGGCGGGTGCCCTGCGTGGTGCCGGCGACTGAGAGGTTCGCGGTCATCCCGATCTCCCTTCATGTGAGATCCAACGCCATCGAAACTCGCGGTATATCCCTTGGTGTTGGTCCTGACCGCACCGTCGGTGGGATCGCTCCGGATATCTGATCGGTCGAGCTTCTCATCCACTCTTACTCGCATCGCAGGGGTTGCCCCTGGGTTTTCTCCTTGCGCGGCACTCGACAGGGCCGTCACAGCTTGTACCATGAACGCCCCAAAATCCGGGCCGGCACATCAGCGATGCGATGTGTCGGGCTGCGGAGCTCGCCACCGGTGCAATCCGATCGATCAGCCATGGTACCTGGATTGGGTACCTAGGCTCCGCAGGTTTGCGAGGATTTCAATGGAGCTGATTGGCTGTGGGGCGAGCGGTAAGTCGTTACTAAATGTGCCTTAGCAGCCCTCCCTGGCTCGATGAAGATGGTGATGTCGACCTCATAATCCGTCGGTCGCTGGTTCGAATCCAGCAGGGCCCATCATAGGAATGGGCGCAGCCCTCAGGCGTCCACTCTGCTCGCGCTCTCCAACATCCGCAGCATCCGCACCGCGGCCAGAAGGCCGCCCTGCGCCCCGGCCGGCGTGAGCTCCCGCAGCCGCCGCGCCCGCCGCCGGTTCTCCAGTGGCGGTCGCCGCAGCCGCACCGACATTCCGCAGGCCATTCGGACCGCCTGCAGCAGACTACCGGGCGAGAACGGCTTCGGCAGGATGGGAAGTCGGCGATCGTGACTGACCGCGCTCAGAAACCCCGTGATCCCGAGGACGGGAAGGCCGGGGCGGAAGATGGACAGCACCTCGGCGAGCTCGCGGCCGCTGACCTTCGGCATGTTGAGATCGGTGACCACGAGGCGCAGGGGACCGTCGTGCGACTCGATGATCTCCAGCGCTTCCTCGCCGTCCCTCGCCTCCAGGACGGCCCAGCCGTCGGCCTCCAGAAAGCGGCGGCCGAGCCAGCGGACGGCCTCCTCGTCGTCGGCGAGGAGTATCACGCCGCGGGCGTCGGATGGCGACGGCCCCGGCAACTCGGGCTCACTCATGGTTCACCCGGGTACAGGAGGGGGAACCCCAATATCCCGCCGGTCGGCCCGCCCCCGCAAGGCGGAAGGTGTTTCAGGGCTTGAGCCTGCCGCTTGCCGCCCGCAGGCCAGGGATGTAGGTTCCCGCTCCGGTAAACCGGGCGATTAGCTCAGCTGGTTAGAGCGCGCGCCTCACATGCGCGAGGTCGGGGGTTCAAGTCCCTCATCGCCCATGCGGTAACTTCAGGCACCTCCTCGAGGATCGAGTCGGGGAGGTGTTTCGCATTCATACACTGCACGCTGACGGGGCAGTCCATCTCGGCCACGGCGTCGGGGCCAAGGGGGATCCGCGCCAGGGCGGTTCGAGTCGCGGCTGGGGATCGTCCGTCCGCTCGGCGCCCCGGACTACGCCCATCCGGACACCAGGACGGCTCCAAGAGCGATCAGGATCGCGCCGCCGGCACGTGATACGCGGGCACCGGTGGGTCCGATCTTCTCGGCGAGGATGAAGAGGGTCAGGACGCCGACCCACGCGAGGTTCATCACGCCGACCACAAAGAGCACGGCCATCAACGCCCAGCAGCAGCCCAGGCAGAAGATGCCGTGCCGGAGTCCCATCAGAAACGCACCGCTCGGTCCGTCGCGCCAGTTGCTCATCAGAAATCCCAGCGGACTCTGGCATCGGGCCAGGCATCGGGTCTTGAGCGGCGTCAGCTGATACGCGCCCGCCGTGATGAGGATTACACCGGCGACGGAGGTGCTCGATGTCGCCATCGTCGATGATAGCAACGCGCCTTCGTGCAAGGCCCATTGGGCGGCGGTAGCACAGGCGCAGAACCCCAGCCAGGCAATGAGGTAGCCGAGGCCGAACGACGGTACGGCCGGCACCACGCCGCGTTCCACTCGCTGGGCGTGCACCCCAGCGAAGAGGAGCAGTACGGGCAGGGCGGGCACGGCCATCATGCCGACCATCATCACTGCCCACATCACGAATGTCAGAAGCAAATCACCGGTGCCCCACGGCTGATTCATCACCATTCCCATCGCCGCCATCATCGTGTCGCCTTCGATGGGGACCGCCATGTGACGATTCAGGTGGACGAGGTAGGCCCAGGCCAGCGCGGTGACGAGAACGATGCAGCTCGCGATGAGGGCGCGGTGGCGGCGGGAAGGGGCCGGGACCGGTGATGGGCTACGCGCTTCGCCACGAGAAGGGAGCGTACTGGCCATGGTTCTTTCCGCTTGTGTCATTCCAACTCACCCCCAGGGCGTCCACGTGGCTCGTCAACGCATGGGCGAGGGCAAAGCGGCTCGCGGCTGGATGGCCTGTGTTGTCCAGATAGATCGGCTCGGTGATGCTGGGGTCGATCCCCATGGCCCCTTCGGCGGCCATGTCGACGAGCTTCCCTGCCGTGACCGACCATTTGGCGCCAGTGCGATCGAATCGGATCGGCGCCGATTCCACGCCCAGAAACTTTCCAACCAACGCTGACAGGGCAGCCATGGGGCCGCCCGCGGACCCGCTCGCGATCGAGGTGATGGCGTCGTGTTGCTCGGCGCTCGCCTGCGCGTCCGCGATGACACCGACCGACCAGTTCCCCTTGCCCATTTCCTCCGGTGTCCACAAGAGAACGATGAAGCCGAGTCCATCGAGTGAAACCGTGCCGTAGCTGCCGCGTTCGATCTGAAATGCCATTGCAACCGTGCAGAACCCTTTGGTCGGCATGACTGCCAGCTGCCCCGGAACGCAGGGACAGACAAAATCGCAACTGCAGGTTTCGTAGTATTGACCTGTGACCTGCCATGATGGTGTAGCCATGTCCCCACCCCCCGGGTGCCGAGTCCGATCGCCGATCGCTAAGATGGAGAAACCGGGGCGGGAATGCCAGCAAGTCGCCGTAGTAACGTTCCCAGTAACAAACAAGCCGGCGCTGACTGCCGCCGGCTAGCGGGGCAGAGAACCTCAAGTGTTCCTCCGAACGTTTTGTGTACAACACCAGAGCTCGAAGGACGACCTTGCTAGCGCCGATCGCCTGCGACTCTCCTTATCCAGAGGGGCGGTGTAACCACCCGAATTCCAGCAAGTTCTCACCTTTTAGCGAGTTCGTGTCACCCGATGCTGGAGTTTGCTGGCTTTCATGCTCGACTTTGCCGCACCTTTACTCACTCAAATGTCGGAGTTTGCTGCCGTCTGCTGGTGGCCTACGTCATCAGCAAAGGGTGTCACTCTCTGCCAAGGATGGCGCGCCTCCGAGAGGTCTGCAGTCCGTCCTCGAGGGCCCAAGCCGCAACCATGGGGGTGATGAGCGCGGCGAGCGCGGCGGCAAAGCTCGCCTTGAACCCCAGGAAAGTCCAAAACTCCAGCCCCTCCACGCGGAGCGCGTGGAGAGTCAAGATGGTTACAGGGGACACCAGGAGGGTGGAGAGCACTCCGAGCACTAGGGCGCGTAGCAGCAGGTTCCGGAGAACGTAGGCGGTTCGACTCGAGCCGAGACTCAGCCAACTGGCGGCCGGGAGTCGGGCCTTGCGCACCTCACTGCGAATTAGTGGGGTGGTAATCAGGCAGACGAGCACCGGCAGCAGGAGGCTGGTCAGGATGATGTCTGCGGCGACGCTTTGCTGCCCGTAGAGTGGGATATACGCAAGGTGCCGATAGAGCGTCCATCCGATCGCGCCGTTGAGCACGAAGTTGATCCCGGCTCCTATCAGTCCCTGGGCCACGAGGTACTTTCGGTAGTCGTGTGACACGTCGACGTCCTTTCGTGTGGCGAGAGCTCGGCTATCTGGGGTGCCTTGCCCGGCCTGTGATCGGGACAGGCTGTCAACCTGCCGGTTCGGGCGGCGACCGTCAATGTTCTGCCAGCCCCTACCATGCGCGGGTGTGGCCAGCCGCTGATCCCGTCTCGCGGACGAGCAGCAGCCCGATCTCCCGCCACAGACGCTCTGCCGCTCGGCGTGAGCCGTCGATGGCAACCATCCGGGGCTCCCACAAGCCCTCGGGCTCTGACTCTGGCGCACTGGTAGTGACGTGGGACATGAAAACCTCCCGTCAAATTTTGAGCCGCTCGGCATCTGTGCGGGCGG
>DATFFX010000059.1:0-7577 GCA_035249825.1 Gemmatimonadales bacterium
CGTGGCGCGACCGCGCGCTCGCCGCGGAGCTGCTGGGC
The DNA here is from genome assembly GCA_035249825.1 of Gemmatimonadales bacterium. GTDB lineage: Bacteria > Gemmatimonadota > Gemmatimonadetes > Gemmatimonadales > GWC2-71-9 > CAVVWJ01. The sequence continues at coordinate 39 of DATFFX010000059.1, forward strand.
CGCGTTGGGGGTGCGAAAGCAGTGCCGGCGCTCCTCGAGACGGCGGTGGCGACACGCACGGAAGATGTGGACGTACGCGAGGTGTCCTTCAGGGCTCTGGCACGCATCGCCGATCCCGCGGCGGTGGAACCGCTGATTGTGGCCCTGGGAAATGCCGACTCATGGCTGGCTCCGAGAATAGCGGATGTTCTGAGTCGCCACGGCGAGGCCGCGGTCGACCCGCTGATTGCCGCGATCAACGAGAGCAGTCCGGCGTCCATTCGGGGGTGGGGCGCCAGCGTGCTGGGCGAGGTCCGCGCAACGCGGGGCTTCCCAACCCTGGTGCATCTGCTGAGCGATGCGGACGACGACGTCAGAGGCAAAGCAGCCACCGCGCTCGGCCGATTGCGAGATCGCCGAGCCACCGGATACTTGCTGCAGCAACTGCTCTCAGACCCCGCCCCGTTCGTCAGGGCGCGTATTGCTTCCTCCTTGGGTGTCTTCGGGGATCCCGAGATCGTCGACCGGCTGGTGAGCGCGCTGGGTGATCCAGCCTGGTGGGTCCGCATGCGCAGCGTCGAGGCGTTGGAACGGATTGGTTCGGTGGCCGAAGCTCCTTTGTTGCTTGCGCTGGACGATTCCGACGCGGAGATACGGGCGCGCGCCGCCGTCGCGCTGGAGCGACTGGGTGTCACCGACACTCTCGTGCGAATGCTGGAGACTGGCGGGACAGCCCCGGAGGCTCACGAAATTCTGGTGAAGTTTGCCGCAGCGGGTGCTCGGGAATTTCTGGCCGAGCTGACTCAGAATCCCTCCAGCGAAGTCCGCTCCGCCGCTGTAACAGCGATCGGCCGCGCCCAACGGCCTGACCTCTCCGATGCGCTCATCCAGATGGCTGGCGCAGACCGCGACGCTCAGCTTCGAGCGCAGGCATTAAGCGTCCTGGGCTCGTTCGGCAGGCGTGAGGCTCTGCCTGCAGCGCATGGCGGCCTGGCGGACGGGGATCATCGCGTCCGCGCCGCCGCGGTCTCGTTGATTGGCCGGGTCGGCGACCCGGCCGATCAGGGGCTGCTACGCGCTCAGACCAGGGACCCAGAGCCGGCGGTGCGCGGAGCAGCGGTTCAGGCGCTCGGCTCACTGGGTGCGACCGGGGCAGAGGACGACGTAGGCCGCTTGTTGCAGGATCCCGACGCCAACGTTCGGGGGACTGCAGCAGAAGTCGCCTCGTCGGCCGGGCTTCGATCCCTGCTTCCAGATCTGGCCGACCTCCTGAGTGACAGGGATCCGACAGTTCGGTGTAGAGCGGCAGCGGCGCTGGGTGGAATGGGGGACGCCGGGGCGGTGCCGATGCTCCTGCGAGCCTTCCCCGATCCTTCGGACGAGGTCACCCGAGCCATCGCAGTGGCAGTGAGCCGGCTCGATCCCGAAGCGCTGGGTAGCCTGGCGGACTTGCTGTTGGATTCGCCTGATGTAGGAGGCAAGCTGAACTTCATCGAAAGCTTGCCCCGTTCACATCCGGACCCGCTGCCCGTCCTGCATCGCCTTCGAAACGATGCAAGTCCGGCGGTCAGAGCGGCGGCGATCGAGCGCATCGGGTGGGAGATTCGAGGCAAGGGAAGTGACAACGAGGGCAGAGTGGCCGTCGAGACCGGGCTTCGCGATCCGGAGGAGCTGGTCCGCGCCCGGGCTGTGGACGCCTGGGCAAGGATCGCCCGGGCGGACGCCGCAGGCATTTTCCTGGCGCTCCTGGAAGGCGACCCATCGCCCCTGGTTCGTGAGCGGGCCGCTCTCGCGATCGGACGTTCGCAGGCCCTGGCCGGGGAGGGTGCCTTGACTGCAGCCTGCCGGCGGGCAGAACCTGCGAACGTGCGCGCTGCGGCCGCTCTGGCAGGTGGAGTGTTCGATCACAAGAGCATCGTGGCTCGGGTGGTCGAAATGCCGGACCACAGGGCCGTTCGCGAACTCTTGCGTGAGCGGTTGAAGCACGATCCAGAATTCCGGCTCTTGGGCATGAAGCTTTCACCGGCGCATCGCCTGGAGCTCCGGGCGGCGCTGACCGAGGCTGATGCAGAAGCAGAGGCGATCCTGGCACGTGGCACGAGTAGCCTGCTGCACTCCGGCGACCGGCTGCGGCTGATCAGCAGCCTTCGTGCGTTCCGGGGGGAGCAGAGCCGTGATGCCCTCCTCCAGATGATTCAGGCCGATCCTACCGCGGAAGTGAGAGCTGCCGCGCTCGCTTCCGCTATTGATCTTCTCGATCCGAATGCATTGCTCGCGACGGCCTCCCGTGCCCTCTGGGACCCCAGTGTTCTCGTACGTCGCGCTGCGGTCCTAGTCTTCGGAAGCCTGGCGCCCGAAGCAGCGCTGCCAAGGCTGATTGGAGCGCTTCGAGTCGATGATGATCCAGCCGTGCTGGCCGCGGCTGCGGGCCTCGCCGAGGAGCATTTCGATCGGTTTACAGGCACTGCACTCGGATTGCCGGTGGATAGTGAGCAGGCGCTGCTGGTTGTCAGAATTGCGCGTCATGTGGCGCACCCGGAACTGGGGAGATTACTACGGCATTTTGCCGCCAGCAGCTCACCAGATGTAAGAGCGGCCGTTATCGAGCTTTGGGCTCATCGCCCCGATGTCGGGGATCCCGCATCGCTCGAGACCCTCACAACCGATCCGGACCTTTCCATCCGGTGCTGCGCCACGGGGGCCGCGCTGGCAGCTGACCGCTACGACCTCCTCCAGGCCATGGCTCATGACCCCCACCCTTCCGTACGACGGGAGGTTGCGTTGGCGCTGGGGCGCGGGAAATCCGTACTGAGATCAGCGCTGGCCCTCGAGCGCCTCGACGCAGATCCGGATGCAGCGGTGCGGTCGGCGGCTTACGTCGCCCGGCTTCTTCAGGGTATAGCCCTCCCGCTTCCGCCGGAACTGGATGGCCAGATGGCAGCTCAGGCTGTGCGCCAGAGCGGAGACATTCCGACGTTACGTGAAGCGGCGCGGACCTCGGCATCCGAGGAGCGGCGGCTCGCTGCGGCATTGGCTCTGGCGCTGCTTCAGGATGATGTGGCTCGTGAAGTGGCTCGAACGGACCCTGCGCCAAGCATCCGTCATCGGATCTCGGGAGCTTTGGATCTGTCAGTGGTAAGCATCCCGGTCGTCTCATGATCCCGGGCGTCACTGGCTGGGTGGTGACCATCGCCCTGGCAATCCAGCCGGTGTTTCTCTTGTACTTCCTGCTGTATAGCTCCTACACCCTCTGGCTGATCGGCTTATCGGCGGTGGAGGTACGACGCCGGGTCGCGGCACATTCTATCGAGGACCTGGACCTCATTGACGAGGGAGATCTCACCAAGCCGCTCACCATGATCGTTCCCGCCTTCAATGAGGAGGTCACGATCGTGGATAGCGTGACGCGTCTGATTCAGGGTGACTATCCCCGGTTCGAGGTCGTGGTGATCAACGACGGCAGCTCGGATGGCACTCTCGAGCGGCTCAGGCGCGCGTTTCGTCTCCGGCAGACCGACGTGCCCTACCGGCCCGCGATCACGACCGCGAGGATCCGCGCCATCTATGAAGCCGCCGTGCCCCTGCCGCGAGAGGTCCAGCGTCTGATCGTCATCGACAAGGAGAATGGCGGCAAGGCGGACGCCCTCAATGCGGGAATCAACGCCTCACTCTGCCCGTACTTCGTCTCCCTCGACGCGGGCTCCATTCTCGCTGAGCGGGCGCTCAAGGAAATGATGCGGGTGATACTGGGGAGCCCTGGGATAATGGCGGTTGGAGGGCAGCTGGCGGTTGCCAATGGTTGTACCGTCAGGAACGGCCGGGTAGTGAGTGCCGGGCTTCCGGCTCGTGCACTGCCGCGATTCCAGATAGTCGAGTACCTCCGGTCGGTCACCAGCACCCAGACTGGCCTGGGGCAGCTGGATTCGATTCTGATCCTGCGTGGGGCCTGCGCACTCTTCGAGAAGGAAACCGTAATCCGGGCGGGCGGTTATCTCACACCGCTCCTCGACCATCGAGTTTCCCGCGAGTACGTCGGACATCGGGTGGGAGCGGCATGTGAGGACGTGGAGATCGTTGTGCGGCTGCACTGCTTCGTGCTGGATAAGCTTCAGAACCGGCGTATCGCGTTCTTACCTCACCCTGTGGCGTGGACCGAAGTTCCGGAGACCTTCGAGTCACTCCGGGAGCAACGGAGCCGCTGGTACCGTGGACTCAGAGAGGCGCTGCGCTATCATCGCGCCATGCTCTGGCACTCCAGATACGGGAGAATCGGTTTCTTTGTGCTGCCAGCCTTCTGGCTCTTCGAGTATTATGGGCCACTGATCGAGCTATCGGCGTATCTCTCCATGTTGTTTCTGCTTGTCACCGAATTGCTTCTGGGCTATCGGGTCATGGATTACTTCTATCTTTGGGCGTTTTTGCTGGCATCCATGGGCTCCGGCATTCTCCTGAACATCCTCGCCGTGGTTCTGGGAGCCTGGCGTTTTCGGTATGGCCTGGCCGATCGTGTGCAGCGTCAGTTGCTGCCGTTCGGCCGCAGGCGTGAGGTCGCGATCCTGCTCGGGTATGCCGTCCTCGAGAGCTTCGGTTACCGGCAGCTGACCCTGTACTGGCGTCTTCGAGGCCTGTGGGATGCCTGGCGTGGCAAGAGCGGCCGGGAGAGATTCGCCCGGTCCGGCTTCCATCCCGCTACCGCCGCGGTCGATGGCTGAGAACGTCACGCCCCGGATTCTGCTGGTCGATGACGACCCCGATCTGGGTCGGCTGGTGCAACACGTTCTCGGTTCGAGTGGCTACAATCCGGCGCGCCAGGTATCTACGGGCCGTGAGGCCCTCGCCTCGCTCGATGACGTCGATATCGTCCTCCTGGACCAGCAGCTCCCTGATACCAGCGGGCTCGACGTGCTCGATGCAATCCGTACCCGCGCTTCACCGCCGGCAGTCATCCTGGTGACCGGGTATGGGAATGAGTCTCTGGTCGCGTCGGCGCTGCGCCGGGGAGCCGATGATTATCTGGCAAAGGACGCCGCTTTCGTCGAGCTGCTGCCGCAGATCCTGGAGCGGGTGCGTCGGGGCCGCGAGATGCGAAAGGCGCTCGCGGCGGCGGAACAGGACCTGGTCCGGGCAGAGCGTCTCGCGGCGGTCGGCGAGATGACGGTGACCCTGCACCACGAGATCAACAACCCTCTGATGGCTGCCTTCGCGGATGTGGAGCTGCTGCTGACCGACCTCGATGCTTCCCGGGAGACCCAGCGCCAGGGACTGGAAGACATACGTCAGGCACTCCGCCGCATTCGTGATATCGTCCAGCGGATCGGCAAGCTGCGCGAGATTCGGAGCAAGGATTACATGCGTGGCGTCCGCATGCTGGACCTGGAGCGGAAGGGGCGCGAGATCTCGGTGGTGCAGCGCGGCACGGTGCTGCTACACCTGCCTGACGAAGACCTCGCCCGGATCATTTCCCTCCTGCTGCGAGGTGCCGGCTTCCAGGTGGAGCGCTGCAGCACGTTGGAGCAGCTGCAACAGTCTGCGGCGAGCCTGGGAGTGAGGGTTGTGGTGATTGCCGGGGGAGCCGGGGCACCCGGATCGCACCCGCTGGGCGGCTTCTCGCCTGCCAAAGATCGGGATTACCTGCTGGTGGCCCTGGTGGCAGGAGATGGTGCCGCTGCCGAGTCCGCCGGAGCCGATCATGTGGTACATCTGCCGTTCGACCCGGGAACCTTCACTGCGGAGATAGTGCACCTGCTGACTGCCGCTTCGCCTGCTGATAGCCCATCCCGCGCAACCTGACGATCCGCTGCTGGATTGGAGGGTGGGACGCCAGGAAATCAGCCAGAAACCCCTCTCTCCTCGACATCACACCGGGCGCGGGGTCCACGATGCACAAGTGCGCGGCTCCCCTGCCGATCGACCGGGTAGCCTCGGAGGCTTCCTCGAGCTTCTCGAGTGCAGCAGCGAGTGCCATTGGGTTTCGGGTCAGTTGCGCTCCAGTGGCATCGGCCAGGTACTCACGCTTCCGGCTCACTGCCAGCGCGAGAATACGGGACACGATCGGCGCTGCAACGAGAGTAAGCAGCCACAGCAGAAGGATCAGCAGTGCCAGCGGGTTGCCGCCCTTGCCGCCGGCTCGCCGTCCCGCGACCCGGCTGCCCCGTCCGATCATCCGACCCATGCCATCCGACAGCAGAGCGATGGCACCGACCATACCCGCCAGCAGGGTCATCAGCCGTACGTCGAGATTTCGTACGTGCGCCATCTCATGCGCAACGACCGCCTGAAGCTCCTCCCGAGAGAGCCTGGCCAGCAGCCCCTCAGTCACCGCGATGCTGGCGGACGGAGCGTCGCGCCCGGTGGCGAATGCATTGGGATCCGCATCAGGGATAATCCAGACCCGAGGGCGCGGCAGGCCCGCTGCGATCGCCATCTCTTCGACGACGTTGATCAACTGCTTCTGCTCGGGGGTAGCGGGCTCGATCAGCTCCCACGCTCCGGTGGCCCACAGGACCCGCTCCGGGCCATGGCGCCAGGACCACCAGCATATCGCGCCTGCGGCGAGGACGCTGAAGATGCCGATGACTGGAACGAGATGGCGATAGGATCCGGCAGGAGCATCTGCCGTGGCAAGATAGAAGGCGAGATCACCGCCAAAGCCGACCCATGCGAAAAAAAGGATGAAGCCGAGAGTCAGCCAGGTGGATCGGCGTCGGTTGGACTGCTGTTGGGCGAACAGGTTGGTGTCGTCGCTCACGCGCCGAGTTTGTCGGCCGAAAGATCCACCACGGGGACGGCGCGCTCGGCCGGATCTTCGATCTCCCAGAGCTCCGCCGGCGATGCCTTCGCCAGCCCGGCCACGAGATTGGTGGGGAACTGCATCTGCTTCGTGTTGTACTGCGTGGCGACGTCGTTGTAGAGCTGCCGGGCAAATCCGATTTTGTTCTCCGTGCTGGTGAGCTCCTCCTGTAGCTGGGCCACGTTGCCCGTCGCCTTGAGATCGGGATACGCTTCGGTGAGAGCAAACAATCGTCCCAACGCCTGCGTCAGCTCTCCCTCTGCCCGGGCCGTCTGCTGCACTCCAGTGGCACCGACGGCGCGATTGCGGGCCGATATCACGGCGTCGAGTGTGGAGCGCTCGAATTCCATGGCGCCTTTGACCGTATTCACCAGATTGGGTATCAGGTCGTGGCGGCGCTTCAGTTGCACGTCGATCTGCTTCCAGCCGTTCACGACCTGATTCTTGAGCGAGATCAGCCCATTATACGCACCGATGACCCACAAGACGATTCCCGCGATGACCGCGAGCAGGACAATCGTGCCCATTCCCATTCCTTCTCGAGTAGTTAACGGGTGAGATCCGGGATGTTTCCCTGTTCGATGCTGAGGGTCACGTCGCCAATCAACTCGGTATCGCGTCCCGGCTGCCACTCCTCCCCGCTCTCCAGCTCGGTTGATGCCGCGGGGACCGGCTCCAGCCTCGCTACGCGATCCAGGCCCACAACATTGGTCAAGGCCTGGCGCACGGCCTCGGCGATAACAGAGGTGTCGCCATTCAAGCGCAACGCC
>DATFFX010000060.1:0-4985 GCA_035249825.1 Gemmatimonadales bacterium
GTGCGGGATGTGAACGGTAGTCGCCCCCGCGACGGCGCCGGCGTTGTTGTAATTCCCTCCCGCCATACGGCTAGTGGTGAAGGCAACAGGATGGGTTGCCTGGGGGTCGTCAACGGTCTCACTGGGGCCCTCGAACCACCGCTGTCCGTTGTATTCGCACCCGGTGACTCCGAGCGCCGCACTCGCGGCAAAGCCGGATGCTTCATTGGTGCAGCCGCGACCCCAGGAGTTGGTGTAGTAGTTGCCGCGCAGATTCATCAGGATCCTGGCGATCAACTTGAACTGGTCACTCCCCCCGAAGCGCTGCGCCAGCGACGGATCGGGCGTAATCGCCGAGAAGTAGGTGAAGTTCGATGCCGTGAGACTGGTCTGGTCCTGCACGATCGGCAGCGACACCTGCGCCACGTCGGCACCGGACACGCCAGTCAAGTAGTAGGTGTTGGGCAGGTTGTCGTAGGCCGAGCCGAGCCCGATGCTGTCCAGCGTCAGCGAGAACTGTCCTGGCGCCGCCAACAGCGTCTGCACGAACTCGGCGAGGCCGAACTCGAAGTCATTCGCCGGCGGGAAGGGCCCGCTGAACCGCCCAGTGGCCGGATCGATGGTCGGGTCCGGCGCGGTGTTGTCCAGTACCACTCCCCGGCCCTGCATGCTGACGGTCACGTCCGACGTGTTCTGGTAGTTCGAGGCGGTCGCGGCCGGCGTGATCGACTTGGTGCTGCGCGGGGACTCGAGACTGGACGGGCCCGACTGGAACGAGTTGATATCGAAGGCGGTCACTGCGTAGAAGTAGCGCAGATTGTTTCGGGCTGTCTCATCGACGTAAACGAAGGGGACTCCAGTGTCTCGAAGGTCGCACTGCGCCGGGTTGCCAGATCTCAGACAACCGCCCTCCTGGCCCGTCACGGCTGTGTCTGCTCCGAGCAGAATCGCCTCACCGGTGGCGAGCGCGGCGCGACGGCCTAATCGAACCTGAACCACAGGGCCGACCAACGGCACATCTACGTGCTTTACCCGAGCTACGCCTGGCGCGGGAGTGTCGTAGTCACACAGGTCAACTCCGGTGGCCGGAGTCCCCGCCGCATCGATCCCGATCTCCGGTGCGCATGCCGGCACAGGGTTGACTTGCCCCTGGTAATCCGAAATCAAGGTGCCGGCATAATCGAACTGCGCCAACAACTGGAGAGAGTTGGGCGAATCCACTCGTCCCCGGTAGATTCTGTATCCTTCGACGTCGTTCTGCCGGTAGTTGGGATCGTAAAGCGGGTTCGGTACCGGCGCGCCACCTCCAGGCGGGGTGATGCTCGCTGGGTTTGCGCTGGCGAAAAAAGGATCTCCCGCTTTCTCCGACTCACTGGGTTGCCATAGCACCGTGACCTGATTGTCGCCCGGGATTAAAAAGAAAGGAGCTGGCTCCGGGGAGAAGGGCAGCAGAAACCCGCCATCAAAGACCGCCTGAGCCACTCGCGCCTTTCCCAGCAACGACCCCGGCACCACCTGGAACTCCTCCTGCTCTACCTGCCCGTTATCGTTGGCGTCGGAAGATCCGAGGTACCCGCCAAGCCGGTCAATGGCATTCACGCCATCGACCATGCGGCCGGCGTCACCGAGGATGGTAGGATCCTCCGGCCGTATGGCGCAGGGTGGCTCACAGGCTGGATCCTTCACCGGTGCGGCAAAGATGTACGCCACCACGATCGAGCCAGATGCCCCCGGGGTGAGAGTCAGCGGCCCCGAGGACTGAAAGAACCGCATGTCCGCGGACTCGGCGTTATTGAGGAAGCAGATTCTGGTGATCCTGGGGTTGCCGGTGTTGCACTGACTGTCGCCGAGCGCCGGGCTCAGCGTTGCAGAGAGATAGCGGTAGAGCTGTTCGGCCGAGAACGGATCTTCGAACGAGCCACCGTTGACCGTAGTCCCGAAGAGCGTGAGGCCTACCTGTTCCCCCTGCTGATTCAAGGGGCTTTGCAGGAACTTCACTCCGGCGAACCCGGTGCCGGCGAAGAACGGCGGGCCAAAGATCCCTGGGTCGAACGTCCAATCGGGGAGCTGACTGAAGCTGCGATCGTACGTGTAGCCCAGGGCAAAGGGCAGATTTACCGAGGCGTAGTTGAGCCCCGCATCCCCCACGTCCATATCGGCTGCGAAGGCCACATAGAGGTCCTGGATGGCATATCCATCGTCCGGTATCTGCAGCCCATAGCGTTGATTGTTGAGCCGGTGGAAATCTCCGGCCTTCTCCAGCAGGATGTCACGCATTGCCGGCCTGACGCCGGCATAGGCAGCGGGATCTTTGGAGGTGATGTTGTAGATGGTGTAGATGAAGTAGAGGATGTCGTCATTGCCGGCGGGAAAGTTCCAGCCCATCCCACGCTGTTCCAGCAGCACTCCCAGTGGGTGTTGCCGTGTAGTAGCGCTGGTCAGGGCGGCATTGCCGTCCCACGACAACCACCAGACGTCTCCCTGAGAGGCGGAGCTGCGATCACGAAGCAGAGGGCTGAACAACTCCTCTGAAGCACCGCCCTTCGGGACCCGGGCGGCCTCCGGCCAGCCGGCCAAATCAACCGGATCTCCGGCATTATGAATCGGACGCACCGGCTCTCCGTCACTACCCCCGGCCGAGTTGTAGAATGTGGCGCTACTGGTGTCGCCCGCCCATTCGAATCCGGCTGCCGGGTCAATGACCCCGGCCAGCTGCAACCCAGAGTTGAAGACGTATTGATTGGCGGTACCCTTGGGCCAGAAACCGCCACCCGCAAAGCCCGATCCGGTACTGTCCCGGCAAATCTCTCCGGTAGCGGCCAGGCCACAGTAAACCCGGTTGATCGTCAGTGCGGCCAATGCCCGGGCATAGAGACGGAAGCCGCCGGTGCGAGCGCCGGGTCGCGGCCGTGCCTCGGATGAGGCCAGATCCGGAAGAACCAGTAAGCCCAGGATCAGCAGCGCCGTGGTCGATTTGCCGCCGCCCGTCAAAACGACACCTCCAGCCCAAGCCGCAGGCGACGGGGGTCGCCGGTGAGGTTGTGCCGCCCTCGGGCGAAGAAGCTGCCGGTTCGCCCCACGGCGGCGTAAAACGCCTCCGACGCGCGACGCTGCTCTACCAGAGTGAAGACGTGGTCGCCGTCGCCGTAGCGCTCCTCGGCCCGTATCAGGTAGACGCAGTTGGGTACCGCAGGCTGTCCTGCCCCGCTGGTCCAACTACTGCAGCCGGATGCCACCATCCCCTCGAAGCGCAGGTCAACCGCCCCATCCTCCGTATACACCCCGGACGCCTTCGCCTCAATTGCATAGTGTGAGCTGTCGTTGGCCCAGCGGTTTTGGCGGTCGGCCGGATTCTGGATGCCCCGGGTTGCGGAGAAGACATCCAGTATGTTCGCGAAGTTGAACAGGTTTCGGGCGTCGAGATATGCTGTGAGGCCGAGCCTGCCAAGGCCCAGTTGTTTGGTGACCCGGAGGTCGAACTGACGATAGGCCGGAAGCCTGGCGCCGTTGATGGCACCGGCACCCTGAACACACCCCCCTCCTCCGGAGAAGACATTCTCGTTGCCTTCAGCGGCCGAGCAGGTGGTGTAGGCCGTTCCGCTGGTATAGCGAAAGATCGCAAAGAGTCCGAGGTTCCCCAGGACTGCACCAGCCAATGTTTCCGCTTTCCAGTCGGACGGAACGGTGAGCGACACCGCACCGGCCAACGTATGGGGCCGGCTGAAATTGGTCGGCAGAATCGCCTGGGGTGGAGGGCCGATGGCGCCCCCGAGCTCCTGAAGTGCTACGACACCGGCATCCTGGTTACTCAGCGGGTCCGAGCCCGTGCTCTTCGAGGCCTGGTAGCTGTAGGAGACGGTGCCATTGAACCAATTGCCAATCCGGCGATCGAGACGCAGGTCTATTCCGCGGGTACTTCCGTAGTCGGCATTGGCGAATCTGACGTGGCCAGTCGGTGACCCGTTGAAGGGGTTCGTCACCAGAAACGTGCGTCCGGCTGCGACCGCGAGGTTGTCCTTGTTGTAGGCCGCGACATCGAGCACCATGTCGTCACTGAATGCGTGCCGGGCCCCGAACTCGAAGAGTATCGTCTTCCCGAAGTCCAGATCGGTCCCGCGCCCTCCCAGGTTCACACCCGAGAGCACCAGCGCAAAGTCGGGTGTCTGTACCTGGTGGGCGTAGGAGAGGCGGAAGTTGGTCCGCTCGGTGACCGGGAACGAGACCTGGACGTGGGGGCTCAGGTAGCCGTGGCCGAGGTCGCGGCGAGTCACCACCAATGGTTTTTCGCCGAAGGCGGAGCCATCCGATCCATATTGCGCCGCACCCTCGCTCCCAACGTATTCGCCGAAGGTAGGGCTTGCTCTCACAGTGTCGAGCAGGAGATCCCGGCTGGCGCGAGAGTCGTAGGCGTCCAACCGAAGGCCACCGACCAGCACGACATCGCCGAGGTCGAGCCGGTCTTCCAGGAACACGTTCCAGCGTATCGGTTCTTCCAGGTAGACGTCAGCAAAATCGCCCGACTGAAGCTCCGACTGATACCGGTCGAGCGAGTAATGGGTAAACTCCCCACCGGTGCGCAGCCGATTATATCGGTCGAGCTGCCAGTCGAGGTTCGCCTTGGCCACCAGGCGGTCCTCGCGGTAGAGGCGAAGGATCGGGTCCTGGAAGAAGGTCGAGAACGCAGGCCCACCGGATTCGTACCAGCCGGGAAGACCGTAGGCGTTGTTGCTGTATTGGTCGATGAGATTGTACTGCTCAGACTCTTCAATCACGTATGGAGTGCGCCGGGTGTGGTCCCGGTTCTCCCGTACGTTCGTCACCAGCTCTTCATCAAGCGGGAAGTTCTCGAAGTCGAAGCGGAACCCCAGCGGCCGAACCAGGAACCCCCCGAAAGGATGCCGGCTTGCCTGTTCGCTCTCCAGCGTCAGGGGACTCTGGATGGTGCGGTCCTGCTGATAGGAGAGGTAAGTCTCGAGCGCCAAGGCGCGCTCGGCCGAGCGCCGGAG
>DATFFX010000061.1:0-9171 GCA_035249825.1 Gemmatimonadales bacterium
ATAGTCGATAGGAGCCAATCAGGGTTTCTCACCTTCGCTGTTCCGCCCCAGCCCACCAGATGCCAGAAAAATCTTCCCCCAAGGTAACGCGGCGGCTGACCCGGCACAGGGAGACCAACAGGTGAAAACTCTGCGCTGACGTGCTCTTGTCCTTCTGCACAATGTGCGTATTCCGGCCACCAATCTGGTATATTAGTCGGCCTTGATGCTACGGCGAGCCACCATTTCTGCATTTGTTGCAGGTTTATCTTGACAGCCAGCGCTTGAGCCTCTATACTGAATCCACCAAGTCCAGCCACCTTTCAAGGGCCATACGATGCTCGATCCACGCCAAAACTCCCTCGCGGCAAACGCCCGGCGAAACCGGGAAACACCGGTCGAACCGCCAGGACCTTTGGTCTGAGTCAGACGGAACTCAACCGATGCCCCTGCGTTCGACGATTCAACGCAGGGGCGTCTTCTTTAAGTCCACCTTCACCCGCGCGAGACCCTTCATGGCAACGACCGCCCGACCCAGTGCTCCACCTCGGAGTACACCCAGCAGTGAAGTGCAGAGAGTGCTGGATCTGATCAAAGCCAGGAATATCCAGGTCGTCGATGTGAAGTTTTGTGACCTGCCGGGCACCTGGCAGCACTTCTCGATCCCAGCCGGGACTCTGAACGAGGCCATGATCCGCGAAGGACTGGGGTTCGATGGTTCCTCCATCCGCGGGTTTCAGGCGATAAACGAGAGCGACATGCTGCTGTTGCCGGATGCCTCGACCGCCTTCGTGGATCCGGTTCTCTCGGTCCCGACGCTCTCGCTCAGCTGCGACATCTACGATCCCGTCACCCTCGAGCCCTACTCGCGAGATCCCCGGTTCATCGCCTTCAAGGCCGAGGAACATCTGAAGACCACGGGCATCGCCACCACGTCGTACTGGGGCCCGGAGGCGGAGTTTTTCATTTTCAACTCGGTACGATTCGACCAGACCGCCAACGAGGGGTTTTACCACATCGACTCGGAGGAAGGGATCTGGAACTCAGGCCGGAATGGAGTACCCAACCTGGGACATCGTCCCCGCCACAAGGAAGGCTACTTCCCGGTGCCACCGGTGGACCGGCTGCAGGATGTCAGGTCGAAGATCATGCTGGCGTTGATCGAGGCGGGGATTCCCGTCGAGGTCCAGCATCATGAGGTGGCAACGGCCGGACAGGCGGAGATCGATTTCCGGTTCGGTACGCTGGTACAAACGGCAGACCGGCTATTGGCCTACAAGTACATCGTAAAGAACGTCTGCCACAATCTTGGGCTCACTGCGACGTTCATGCCCAAGCCGCTCTTCGGCGACAATGGATCCGGCATGCACGTGCACCAATCGCTCTGGAACGCCGACGAGCCGCTGTTCTACGACGAGAACGGATATGCTCTGCTGTCGGACACGGCGCGGTACTACATCGGCGGCCTGATCGCACACGCGCCTGCGTTGCTGGCCATTTGTGCCCCGACCACGAACAGCTATCGCCGCCTGGTGCCGGGGTTCGAGGCACCGGTGAACCTGATGTACTCGGCGAGGAACCGTTCGGCCATCTGCCGGATTCCGTGCTACTCGAACAGCCCCAAGGCTCGGCGAATCGAGTTCCGGGCGCCGGACCCGACCGCGAACCCCTATCTGGCGTTCTCCGCCCTTCTCATGGCCGGACTGGATGGGATCAAGCGGAAGCTGGAGCCGCCCACGCCGATCGACGAGGATCTCTACGAGCTGCACGACGATCGGAAGCAGAGCATCAGGACGGTGCCCGGCTCTCTGGCCGAATCGGTCGCCGCGCTGGAGCAGGACCATCAGTTCCTGCTGGAGGGCGACGTATTCACACCCGATGTGATCGACACCTGGATCGCGCTCAAGCGCTCGAAGGACATCGCACCGGTGAACCTGCGGCCGCATCCATACGAGTTCTTCCTGTATTACGACGCGTGATGTCGACTCCCAATACTTCACTGGAGCTATCAATGCAGGCCATCAACCCCGCCGATACCGCCTGGATGTTGGTCTCGACAGCGCTCGTACTGCTGATGACGCCGGCACTCGCCTTCTTCTATGGTGGGTTGGTGCGCAACAAGAACTCGCTCAACACGATGATGATGAGCTTCGTGGCACTGGGCGTGGTCGGGATCACCTGGGCCGTGGCGGCCTACAGCCTGGCGTTGAGCGAGGGCAGCCCTTTTCTCGGCGGGCTGGCCAACCTCGGGCTGGCCGGTGTCGGCACCGAGGCCAAGGGCACCATCCCACACGTGCTCTTCATGGCCTACCAGGGCACCTTCGCCATCATCACGGCCGCGCTCATTTCCGGGGCGGTGGTCGAGCGGATGCGGTTCGGGCCCTACGTTGCCTTTATCGCGCTCTGGACTCTCCTGGTCTACGCTCCCGTGGCGCACTGGGTCTGGGGCGGCGGATGGCTCATGAGCCTGGGCGTGCTCGATTTCGCGGGGGGCACCGTGGTGCACATCAACGCCGGCGTGTCCGCGCTCGTCGCGGCCCTGGTGCTCGGCGCCCGAAAGGACTACGGGCGGCAGGCGCTCCTGCCGCACAACGTCCCCTTTACGCTCCTGGGCGCGGGGCTACTCTGGTTTGGCTGGTTCGGCTTCAACGGGGGCAGCGCGCTTGCGGCCAACGAGCTCGCGGGCCTCGCCTTTGCGAACACCTTCCTCGCCCCGATGGCGACCCTGGTCGTCTGGACGGTGCTGGACTACGTCCGGACTGGTCGCGCCACTGCCGTCGGTGTGGCCACCGGAATTGTGGTCGGCCTGGTGGCCGTCACCCCCGCGGCCGGGTTCGTGAGCCCGGCCGGAGCGCTCGTTCTCGGAGCAGTGGCGGCCGTGCCGAGCTACTTCGTCATTGCGCTCCGCTCGCGAACCCGCATCGACGACTCGCTGGACGTCTTCGCCGGACACGGCGTGGGTGGGTTGACCGGCGCGCTACTCACAGGGGTGCTGGCACAGAAGGTGTGGAACTCCGCCGGCAACGACGGTCTCCTCTTCGGCAACCCGGGCCAGCTCGGCCTTCAGGCACTCGGTGCCGTCAGCTCGGCGGTATATGCCGCCATCATGACCTTGGTAATCCTGAAGGCGCTCGCCCTGGTCATGTCGCTGCGCGCGGTGCCGCGCATCGAGGGAGTGGGCATGGACGTGAGCCAGCACGGCGAGGAGGCTTACGCCAGCGGAGAAGGCTCTATCCTAGTGCCCCCGGAGATTGCGGTTGCACCCGACCCGCTGCCGGCGTTCACTCCACAAGTGGCGTCGCGCTGAGGGAAGGGCGTGAGAGAGCTATGAACTATGAGCTATGAGCTACTGCAGTGCATCGCACGATCTGGGTGCCTGAAACCGCGGCCAACGCAATATCGGAACAGCTCATGGCTAAATAGCTAATAGCTATGTGCTAACAACTCAGAGCCCACGACCCTTATCGCTCTCTGGAGACCGGATCACCATGAAACTGATCGTTGCGATCATCCGCCCCGACCGCCTCAATGAGGTGCTGGAAGCGCTCTACCGCACCGAGGTTCGGGGCCTGACCGTGTCTCGCGTGCTTGGACACGGAGGCGAGACCGAGCGGGTCGAGACCTACCGGGGCACAACGGTGAAAGTCGAGCTCCAGGAAAAAGTTCGCCTGGACATCGGCGTCTCGGAACCGTTCGTGGAGGTTACCGTCAAGGCGATACTCGGGAGCGCCCAAACCGGTGAAGTGGGAGACGGCAAAATCTTCGTCCTGGACGTGGACCAGGTCTACCGGATCCGTACGGGCCAGCAGAATGAGGCGGCAGTGACCCCGGCGATGGCCGTAGGTGGGTAGGACGGGAAGGACGGGAAGGACGGGAAGGTAAGACAGCATTCCTCCTCCCGAGCTCTTCGAATCTCTGGGCAAGCTCTACGAGGGACCTACTCGGCAAGCTACCGATGCAGTCGGGGTAGGTCCTTCGCTTTGCTCAGGATGAGGAGCCCCCTTTGAGCTCCCCACATTCCCGTCTTTCTCGTCCTTCCCGTCCTTCCAGTCTTTCCCATCTTCCCATCCTCCCCATACCTTCCATTATGCCCAACAAACTCCGGAGCAGCGCCATCACCCAAGGCGTGCAGCGCGCCCCTAACCGGGCGATGCTGCGCGCAGTCGGCTTCGGCGATGGTGACTTCAGCAAACCGATCATCGGGATAGCAAACGCGCACAGCACCATCACGCCATGCAATGCGGGTCTCGATCTGCTTGCCCGACGGGCCGAGATCGCCGTACGTGAGGCCGGTGGCATGCCGCAGACCTTCGGCACCATCACCGTGAGCGATGGGATCTCCATGGGCACCGAGGGGATGAAATATTCTCTGGTCTCTCGCGAGGTCATCGCCGACTCGATCGAGACCGCGTGTGGGGCACAGAGCATGGACGGCATCCTGGCCGTCGGCGGATGCGACAAGAACATGCCTGGCGCCATGATCGCCATCGCACGGATGAATATCCCGGGGATCTTCGTCTATGGTGGCACCATCAAACCCGGGCATTACGACGGCCGCGATCTCACCGTGGTGAGCGCCTTCGAAGCAGTGGGCCAGCACAGCGCGGGAAAGATCGATGATCAGGAGCTGCTCGAGGTAGAGCGCCGGGCCTGCCCCGGCAAGGGATCCTGTGGTGGCATGTTCACCGCCAACACCATGTCATCGGTGTTCGAGGCAATGGGCATGAGCCTGCCGTACTCATCCACGATGGCAGCGGAGGATTCGGAAAAGGCGGAGAGTGCGGCGCGCTCCGCGGCGGTGCTGGTACAGGCGGTAGAGCGGCGGATACTCCCCCGGCAGATTCTCACGCGAGAGGCGTTCGAGAATGGCATCGCGGTCGTCATGGCGATCGGCGGCTCCACCAACGCGGTGCTCCACCTGCTTGCCATAGCGAGAGCGGCGGGGGTACCGCTCCGGCTCGATGACTTCGAGGCAATCCGCGCGCGCGTGCCGGTTCTCGCGGACCTCAAGCCATCAGGCGAGTACGTCGCCACTGACCTGCACCGAGCCGGTGGGATCCCTCAGGTGATGAAAATGCTGCTGGAACATGGACTGCTGCATGGAGGCGCACTTACGATCAGCGGCGACACGGTGGCTGAAGTGCTGCACGCGGTACCGGCAGAGCCGCCCTCCCACCAGCAAGTGATCCGGCGCTGGGAACACCCGATGTACCCTCAGGGTCATCTCGCGATCTTGCGCGGCAATCTGGCCACCGAAGGCGCAGTTGCGAAGATCACCGGAGTGAAGAAGCCGGCAATGACAGGGCCGGCCCGGGTGTTCGACTCGGAGGAGAGCTGCCTCGAGGCGATTCTCGCCGGCCACATCCTGGAGGGCGACGTTCTCGTGATTCGCTACGAAGGCCCGAAAGGGGGGCCGGGAATGCGCGAAATGCTGGCGCCCACTTCCGCCATCATCGGTGCCGGCCTCGGCGACTCGGTTGGATTGATCACCGACGGCAGGTTCTCGGGAGGAACCTATGGTATGGTGGTGGGACACGTAGCACCCGAGGCGGCTGCCGGAGGAGCTATCGCGTTGGTGCAGGACGGCGATCGGATCACCATCGATGCGGGCCGGCGCCTGCTTCAGGTTGAATTGTCGGAGGCAGAGCTCGTGCGCCGGCGTGCCGCATGGACTCCTCCCAAGCCTCGTTATACCGCTGGCGTTCTACACAAGTATGCCAAGCAGGTCTCGAGCGCGAGCATCGGGGCGGTGACGGACTTGTAGCAGCGACATCACCCACGAGCGGATGCCGCTACACCTGCGGCTGGACCGCATTTCCCGAAAGTATCAGTTCCGCTATCGACTCGCCGACTGCACGGGTGCCCAGGACGGTCTCTCCAGGAAGCGCGATGTCACGCGTTCGAGCACCAGAGAGCAGTAGCGCGGCTATCGCCCGATCGATTTGGTCCGCCGCCTCTCTCAGATCGAGACCGTGACGCAGCAGCATGGCCGCCGAAGCGATGGCACCGATCGGGTTGGCTACATCGCGGCCCGCGATGTCAGGCGCAGAGCCGTGCACCGGCTCGAAGAGACCCGGGCCATTACCCAGCGAGGCTGAGGGCAGCAATCCCAGCGAGCCTGCCAGCACCGCGGCTTCGTCGCTCAGAATATCACCGAAGAGATTCTCCGTCAGGAGCACGTCTATCGAAGCCGGATCCGAGATCAGCCGCATCGCTGCGTAATCCACGTACAGGTGCTCTATGGCAACATCCGGGTACTCGGCCGCGACGTGGGTTACCGTGTCTCGCCAGAGCTGGGAGACCTCGAGCACGTTCGCTTTGTCCACAGATGTCACCCGCCTGCCGCGATTGCGAGCGGCCAGAAAGGCCACCCGCGCCACCCGCTCGACCTCGGCGACGCTATAGCGCAGAGTGTTCACTGCGGTCTCCTCGTCTCTGCCGCGTGGCTCCCCGTAGTAGAGGCCGCCGGTCAACTCACGTACGATGAGGAGGTCCACTCCGGTCAACCGCTCCGCCCGGAGCGGTGAGATGTGGCGTAAGGCCGGATGGACGGTGATGGGCCTGAGGTTGGCGTAAACACCTAAGGACGCCCGCAAGGCCAACAGGCCGGCTTCCGGACGCCGGTTTCCCACCGCGCGGGCAAGTGCCGGGCTTCCCACGGCACCGAGCAGGATCGCGTCTGCCTCTCTCACGCCGTTTCTGGTGACCGTTGGAAGCGCGTCACCCGTCTCATTCACGGCCGCTGCTCCTACAGGGTACTCTGGAAACGTGAAGCGAAAGCCGTGCAGATCGGCCACCGCCGAGAGGACCCGCACGGCTTCTGCAGTCACCTCAGGACCGATGCCGTCGCCAGGAAGCACTGCAACGGTAAAATCCTTCATGACGCAGCTTGCATGGCACGCTTGCGCTCGAACGCAGCAATCAGCGGCTCCTCCAGCAGCGTGCGTCCGATTTCATCGAGCCCACTGAGGAGCATCTGTCGGCGGTAATCATCGATGGAGAAGGACGCCTGGAATCCGTGGGCATCACCCACGACCTGTTCCGGCAAATCGACGGTCAGCTGATAGTCCATGCGCTGGAGACAGCGCTGAAAGAGATCGTCGACGAGGGACGCCGGCAGGGCAATCGGTAGCAGTCCGTTCTGGAAGCAATTGGCGTAGAAGATGTCGGCGAACGAGGGCGCGATGATCGCCTTGAAACCGTAGTCCTGGAGGGCCCATGGTGCGTGCTCGCGAGACGACCCGCAACCAAAGTTTGCTCCAGCCAGCAGAATTGTGGCACCCTGAGCCTGCGGCTGATTGAGCTCGAACTCGGGATCAGGCGTTCCATCGACTCGATACCGCCAATCATGGAAAAGAAAGCGGCCGAATCCTGAACGCTCGATTCGCTTGAGGAACTGCTTCGGAATGATCTGATCGGTGTCGACGTTGGCCCGTCGAAGCGCCACCACCCGTCCGGAATGCGAAGAAAAGGGCTGCATCGGCCACCTAATCGTTATGCATCACAAGACGTGGAGCCGCCCAAGAAGAGACTTCACTTGTCACGACACAACCATATCTGTTCCAACAGTTTACAGTCTCGAACTCATGTGCGACATCAGCATGCATAGACTGAGACGGCAAAGCTAGCGAGGCAAATAGGTGCGCACGTCTACCAGGCATCCGGCAATCGCCGCGGCGGCGGCCATGCCGGGACTCATCAAATGCGTCCGACCTCCTCTGCCCTGCCGGCCTTCGAAGTTCCTGTTCGATGTCGAGGCGCAACGCTCACCTGGTGCGAGCACATCCTCGTTCATGCCCAGACACATCGAGCAGCCCGGATTGCGCCACTCGAAACCGGCATCGGTAAAGATTCGATCGAGTCCTTCCTGCTCGGCTGCGGCCTTCACCTGTCGCGAGCCCGGCACCACCATCGCTCGCACGCCGCCGGCTACCTTCCGCCCGCGAACTACCAGTGCTGCCTCGCGAAGGTCCTCGATTCGTGCGTTGGTGCACGAACCAAGAAAGACGCGATTCACCCGCAGTCCTTCCAGCGGTGTGCCGGGTTGAAGCTCCATGTACTCGAGCGCGCGCTGGTACGATCGCCGGTCCGTCTCTGACGGAGCCTGGTCTGGATCTGGGACGTATCCTGTGATGTCGGATGCCATACCAGGGCTGGTGCCCCAGGTGACCTGGGGCTCGAGCGATCCAGCATCCACGCTGACGCGCCGGTCGAAGCCCGCGCCGGTGTCGGTTCCCAGCCGGGACCACACCGCGAGCGCCTGTTCCCACCTCGCTCCCGCGGGGGCATACCGGCGTCCCTCGAGGTACGACCATGTCGTGTCGTCCGGTGCTATCATGCCGGCTCGCGCCCCCGCCTCGATCGACATGTTGCATATCGTCATTCGTCCTTCCATGGACATCGCGCGCACCGCCTCACCGGCATACTCGATGACGTGGCCGGATGCACCGGCAGTTCCGATGCGTCGAACCAGTGCGAGGATCAGATCCTTGGCCGAGACGCCCGGCTGCAGCACTCCTTCGAACCGGACTTCCATGGTGCGGGGCCGGGCCTGAACGATGCATTGCGTGGCAAGCACGTGCTCGACCTCGCTGGTACCGATGCCGAAGGCCAGGGCGCCGAACGCACCATGGGTGGAGGTATGAGAATCACCGCAGACAACCGTCATGCCGGGCTGAGTGAGCCCCAGCTCCGGCCCAATGACGTGGACGATCCCCTGCTCGGGTGAGTCGAGGTCATAGAGCCTTACACCGAACTCGCGGGTGTTTTCGACCAGGGCGCTGATCTGACGGGCCGAAAGCTCGTCGGCCAGGGGAAGCCCTCGTGCTCCCGTGGATACGTTGTGGTCTACGGTGGCAACGGTAAGCTCGGGACGACGGACTCGGCGGCCACTGAGCCGCAGGCCCTCGAAAGCCTGGGGCGAGGTGACCTCATGTACCAGGTGCAGGTCCACGTACAGCAGTGCGGGCCCTTCGGGAAGCTCGGCGACGACGTGAGCATCCCAGACCTTGGCGAACAGGGTTCTAGGGATCACCTAGGCACGTCCCTCCCAAAAAATTGGCCGCAGATGGACGCAGATCGCTCCATGTCTCCGCCACACTCCTTCTTGTGCTTGTCTGCGACGTGGTCATTTGGTCAACAGCACACCCGTCGAATACGAGTCTGGATTACGGTCAAGCAGAATCTGCGTCC
>DATFFX010000062.1:0-4769 GCA_035249825.1 Gemmatimonadales bacterium
CGTGCGCTACCCGGTGCACACGGAGCCACTCCTGACCGGTGAGCTTTCGCTCGGCAATGGTGGCTCGCACCGCGGTGCTGAAGACCTCGGCTCCGCCACCGGGCAGGCTGGTGAGACCCGCCTCCTTCATGGCCTGCAGCACCTCGCGCTCGGAGGTCTTCTCGATGCGGGCGAGGTGTGCGATCTCCACGGCGGTGAGCGCCTTGATGTGGACTCCGGGGTGGCGCTCCTTCAGGCCGCGGATGAGATCCAGGTAATAACTCAGCCGAAGCTTGGGGTGCAGTCCGCCGACGATGTGGAACTCGCGAGTCGGCATGCCGTTGGCCTGTGCCGCCTCGTGGAACACCTCCGCGAGGGTCCTGGTGTAGGCGCCCTCCTCCTTCGGCATTCTGGCAAAGGAGCAGAAGGTGCAGGTGTTCCTGAGAATGCAGACGTTGGTCGGATTGATGTGCTGGTTGGCCGAGAAGAAGACCCGGTCCGCGTTGCGGATGCGATTGGCGTGATCTGCCATCATTCCGAGCCCGAGGAGGTCGGACGTGGCGTACAGGGCCAAGGCATCCTCCCGGCTGAGGCGGTCGCGCCGGCTTACCTTCTCGGCAATGGGGCGAAGTGCCGGATCACGGAGGCGTGCCAGGTCGATCCCACCAGACATCGTATCTCCTTGAAATGTCGCACGTAACGGACGCTTGAATTTATACCCGTCATGGTACCCCCACCACCCAGCGCGCAGAGCGGGGAGCAGGGGCCCTTTCAGCGCTGCAGTGCGCTTCGTCAAAAGAGATTGCGCACAGAGGCGAGCGCGCACTGACGCGCCCTCCAGGGTCCCCGCACCCCGCTCTGCGCGCTGGGCGCCACCAGAACTGGGCTGAGACCCGGCGGCTGAGCGCAAGGTGTGTGGTGGTTGGGAAGTCGGCGCTTAAAGCCGGAGGGACTCAGCCCAGTTCTGGTGACCGGGGGTGGAAAACCGCTACGATTCCCAGGCGCGTACGGCGAGGGTCACGTTATGTCCACCGAACCCAAAGGAGTTCGAGAGTGCTACATGCACCTTGCGCTCGACCTTCCGGTTGGGTGCCGAGTCGAGATCGCACTGGGGATCGGGGGTGAACTGGTTGATGGTAGGCGGAATCACACCGCACGTCGTGGACAGGAGTGAGACAGCGAACTCGAGTGCGCCGGCTCCACCGAGCAGGTGCCCGGTCATGGACTTGGTGGAGCCGAAGACGAGCTTTCTGGCCTGCTCGCCGAACACCGCTTTCACAGCTTCCGTTTCCGCGATGTCGCCCTGAGGCGTGGAGGTTCCATGGGCGTTGATGTAGCCCACGTCTTTGGGATCGATCCGGCCATCCTCGAGGCAGCTGCGCATGGCCTGCTGCGCGCCCTCACCGTTTTCGGGAGGTGAGGTAATGTGATACGCGTCGCCCGAGGCGCCATACCCAATCACTTCTCCCAGGATCTGGGCGCCGCGCTGCTCGGCGTGCTCCAGACTTTCCAGCATCAGCATAGCGCCACCGTCGCCGAGCACAAAACCGTCCCGGTCCTTATCGAAGGGACGACTGGCTGTTTCAGGAGACTCGTTCCGGGCCGACAGGGCTTTCATGTTGGCAAACGCGGCGACCGTAAGGCCGGTAATCGCTCCTTCCGCTCCGCCGGTGAGCATGGCATCGGCCACCCCATTCCGGATCATGTTGAACGACTCGCCGATGGCGTGAGCTGAGGACGCGCAGGCCGAGACGGTGGCGAAGTTCGGTCCCTTCAAGCCATAGCGGATCGACACCAGTCCGGCCGCGATATCAGGAATGAACATCGGCACGAAGAAGGGTGAGACCCGGTCGGGACCCTTGGTGAGATAGAGCGAGCAATTCTCTTCGTAGGTTTGCATCCCGCCGATGCCGCTTCCGATCACCACTCCAGTGCGAGCGGGACTCGGGAACTTACTCTCGAGCCCAGCCTGGGTGACGGCCTGGTGAGCGGCCGCGAGAGCGAGCTGGGCGAAGAGGTCGTAACGCCGGGCCTCTTTGCGATCGATGTACTGGAGGGGATCGAATCCCTTGACCTCGCAGGCAAACCGGACCCGCTGGTTGCCGGCATCGAATTTCGTGATCGGGGCTGCCCCGGACTTTCCGGCGAGCAGCCCCTGCCAGGTTGACTCGACATCATTCCCGACTGGCGTCACCAGCCCCATGCCGGTGACGACGACTCGATGGGACAAGCTACTTTCCGATCTTTTCGTGCAGGTAGGACATGGCATCGCCGACGGTGCGGAGCTTCTCCGCCTCCTCGTCAGGGATATCGATGTCGAACTCCTTCTCGAATGCCATGACGAGCTCCACGGTATCGAGGCTGTCCGCGCCCAGATCCTCCATGAAGCTGGCCTCGCTGGTCAGCTTCTCGCGCTCGACCCCGAGCTCTTCGACAATGATATCCTTGACCTTCTCTTCCACATTGCTCATGTCATCCTCGATTGAAGAATGCCGGTCCGTCTCAGATCACCATTCCACCGTCTACGACCAGCACCTGGCCGGTGATGTATTGGGCCAGATCGGAAGCCAGAAACAGCACGGTCCCTGCGACGTCTTCGGGCCGGCCCAGTCGGCCCAGCGCAATCTCCTCTAATAATGTGGCGCGCGCTTCGGCGGGCAAGGCGTCGGTCATCTCCGTCTGAATGAATCCCGGTGCAATGCAATTAGCCAGAATATTCCGGCTGGCGTACTCCTTGGCAACCGACTTCGTGAGGCCAATCAGGCCGGCCTTGCTGGCCGCGTAATTCGCCTGACCCTTGTTCCCGGTCAGCCCCACGATGCTGGTAATGTTGATGATGCGTCCCGCCCGGCGCTTCATCATCCCCTTGATCACAGCACGGATGGTGTGGAACGCTCCCTTCAGATTCGCGTCGAGCACCGTTGTCCAATCCTCATCGGTCAAGCGGAGCAGAATATTGTCCCGCGTGAGGCCGGCGTTGTTGACCAGAATATCGATCGGGCCCAGTGCTTTCTCTGCCGCTGCAATTGCGGCCTCCACCTGTGAAGCTTGGGCCACGTCGCAGGCCACGCCGTAGCCCCGATCACCGAACTGGGCTGCCGTCGAGCTTGCCCGATCAGGGTCCCGCCCGACGATAGCGACCTTGCTACCGGCTCCGTGCAATGACCTTGCAATGGCAAGCCCGATTCCGCGGGTACTGCCGGTGATGAAGGCGGTCCTGCCGGTGAGGTCGATGGTATTCATTCCATTGTCACCCTGACCTCGAACGTAGTGAGAGGGAGGGGGCCGAAGCGGCGCTCTGACCCCCTCGGTCCCCTCGCGTTGCTCGGGTTCCCTCAGGGTGACAATCCAGGTTGATCACGCGAGAAACCGCTCCACTTCATCCGCCGTGCCCAACGTGATGGCCTTCGATCCGGGCACTATTCGCTTGAGCAATCCGGACAGCACCGCTCCAGGGCCAATCTCGATGAAGGTGGCATCGGGAGAGAGTGCCGCCGCCGTCTGCATGCAGGCGACCCAACGCACCGGCGCCGTCAGCTGATCGGCCAGCAGGCGCTTCGCGTCCAGTCCGGCGCGAATCGCCTCGCCGCTCGCATTGGCGATCACGGGAAAGGCCGGGTCGGCGAAGGTCGCATCGGTGAGCGCCTCGCGCAGCCCGTCCACCGCCGGAGCCATGAGAGGCGAGTGGAACGCGCCGCTCACGTTGAGGGGAAGGACCCGCTTTGCGCCTCGCGCCTTACAACCGGCCCCGGCGCGAGTGACTCCCACGGGATCGCCGGAGATGACCGTCTGATCCGGCGCATTGAGGTTTGCTGCGACAGCCAGGCCATCGGGTCCTGACGCCTCGTCGCAGGCTGCCTCGACCTCGGCGGTGGCGAGACCCAGAACCGCGGCCATCGTGCCGGGCCGCTGACGCCCGGCCTCCAGCATCAGTTCGCCGCGACGCCGCACGAGCCGGGCGGCCTCCACCTCACTCAGCGTTCCTGCGGCGACGTGTGCGCTGTACTCCCCGAGACTGTGACCGGCGGCCGCCGCAGGTGTTCCCAGCCGACCACCGATCACGGCGAGAACCGCGGCGGAATGGGCGAGGATGGCCGGTTGGGCGTTGTGGGTGAGGGTCAGTTCGTCTTCAGGCCCAGTCCACATGAGGCGGGACAACGCGGTCCCGAGTGCGTCATCTATGGCAGCGAAGGTGTCCCGGGCAGCGGGAAATCGCTCGGCCAGATCCTTCCCCATCCCGACCTTCTGTGCGCCCTGTCCCGGGCACATCATCACGGTTACCACCGGATGACGGTGCTACCCCAGGTGAACCCGGCGCCAAAGGCGACGAGCAGCAGGACCGAGCCGGGCTTTACTCTTCCCTCGGAGATTGCCTGGTCGAGCGCGAGCGGAATCGACGCGGACGAGGTGTTCCCGTAGCGGTCAACGTTCACCATCACCTTGTCCATGGGCATCCCGGCGTGCTTTGCCGTAGCCTCGATAATCCTGATGTTGGCCTGATGCGGAATCAGCAGATCGACCTCTTCCGCCCGCACGCCGGCGCGTTCCAGCGCCTCATCGCATGCTTCCGACATGGCGAGCACGGCGGCCTTGAATACCTCTCGACCCGCCATCTTCATGTAGTGGGACCGGTCGCAAACCACCTTTTCACTGATGGGGTCGGCAGCGCCGCCGCCAGGACGGTACAGTAACGGCGCGAGTCTGCCGTCGGACTTGATGAACGTGGAGAGAATACCGCGACCGTTCTTGCCCGACGCCCGCCGCACGATCGCGGCGCCGGCGCCGTCGCC
>DATFFX010000063.1:0-5650 GCA_035249825.1 Gemmatimonadales bacterium
AGACCGGCTGCACGCCTTTCGGATCCGCCTTCCCCTTGCTCCGCTTCATGACCTGGCCCACGAAAAACGCCATCAGCTTGGTCTCACCCTGACGGAATCGAGCGACCTCGGCCGGATGCGCAGTGACCACCTCATCTACCCAGCCACTCAGAGCACCCTGATCGCTGACCTGCAGCAGCCCCAGCCGCTCCGCGGCAGCTTTGGGATCTTCGTCCTCTGACTGGGCCAGTTCCGAATAGAGTCGCTTTGCCGCCTGATGGCTGACGACGCCATCACGCACCAGGCCAACCAGTAAGGCGAGCCTGGCCGCAGAGAGCGGGAACGATCCACTCTCGTTATAGCTGGTCATGACGTCGGCCATGACCCAGTTGGCTGCGCTCTTGGGGTCAGCGCCTGCTTCCACCACTGCCTCGAAGTAGTGGGCCAGTGGCGCCTCCGCGGTCAGGACCCGAGCATCGAGTGGCGACAAGGCGTACCCGCTCTCAAACCGGGCTCGCTTGGCATCAGGGAGTTCAGGGATGGCGGCGCGCTGCTCCTCGATCCAGATCGGGCTGAGCACCAGTGGCGGAAGATCAGGGTCGGGGAAGTAGCGATAATCGTGACTCTCCTCCTTGGACCGGGTCGGTTTGACCTTGCCTGTAGCCGCGTTGAAGAGGAGGGTAACCTGCTCGACCCGTTGACCCGATTCTACCAGGGTTACCTGACGCGCCCGCTCGGCCTCGAGTGCGCGTTCGACGTTGGCGAAGGAGTTCATGTTCTTTACTTCGGTCTTCGTACCCAGCTTCGAGACTCCCTCGGGACGAATCGACAGATTCGCGTCCACTCGCAGACTTCCCTGCTCCATGCTGCACTCACTCACCCCGGCGTAGACCAGGAGCTGCCGCAGTGCGCTCAGGTATGCGCGGGCTTCTGCCGGTGAGCGGAGATCGGGCTCGCTCACGATTTCCGCCAGGGGAGTGCCGGCCCGGTTGAGGTCCACCGCGGTTTTGCCGGGAAACCGGTCGTGCAGCAGCTTCCCGGCATCCTCTTCGACGTGAAGTCGGGTGATGCCCACCTGCATTCGGCCCCGATCCGGCGATTCGAAGCTCACCTGCCCGCCGGTTGCGAGCGGCCGGTCGAACTGAGAGATCTGATAGCCTTTCGGAAGGTCGGGGTAGAAATAGTTCTTCCGGGCGAAAATGCTGGTCTCGTGGACAGTGCAGCCGAGCGCGATGGCGCCGCGAACCGCCAGGCGGATCGCCTCGGCGTTGGGCACCGGGAGGGCACCGGGAAGGCCAAGGCAGACTGGGCAAACGTTGGTGTTGGGCGGATCGCCGAACGTGGTTCGATTGCCGCAGAACATCTTGGTCCGGGTCCGAAGCTGAACGTGTACTTCCAGCCCAATCACCGTTTCCCATGCCATCAGCGCACCTCGGCTAGGGCATCCAGGCTGTGCTCCAACACCCTCGCAGCCGCGAGCATTCGTTCTTCCTCGAAGTACGGTGCCACCAACTGTGCACCGACCGGCAGGCCTTCGCTGCGGCCAACCGGCAGACTCAGAGCGGGCAATCCCGCGAGACTCATTGGACAGACGAATACATCAGCCAGGTACATCGCTACCGGGTCTTCCGTCTTCTCACCGGCTTTGAAGGCCGTAGTGGGGGTAGTAGGAGTGAGAAGCAGGTCTATGCCGGATCCGAACACTCGACGAAAATCGTCGGCGATCAGGGCGCGCACCCGTTGAGCCTTGCGATAGTAGGCATCGTAATATCCCGCACTCAGGACATAGGTGCCGACCAGAATGCGGCGGCGCACTTCGTCCCCGAATCCTTCGCCGCGAGTGCTCCGATAAAGGGCGCGGATATCCCCTTCCGGACCAACCTCACGCTGGCCGTACCGCACTCCGTCATAGCGCGCGAGATTGGCCGCCGCCTCCGCGGGTGCGATGATGTAGTAGGTGGGAACCGCGTAAGCCGAGTTGGGCAGGGACACGTCACGGATCTCACCACCCAGCTCGCGAATTCGATCGGCCGTACGCCGGAGCGCCGATGTGACTCCTTCATCCAGGTCAGTGGGGAAGTACTCTCGCGGCAGACCGAACGTGAGACCCCGGAGATCAGGCAGAGCAGGCGGCAGCTTCATAGCCGGTCGGTCTACCGTGGTAGCGTCCAGAGGGTCGGGCCCGCTGATGACACTGAGGACTCGAGCAGCGTCATCAACGGTGCGCCCGAAGCTCGAGACACAATCCAGAGATGAGCCGAAGGCAACCAGGCCGTAGCGGCTCACTCGGCCATAGCTCGGCTTTACGCCCACGACCCCGCAGAAGCTGGCGGGCTGACGTACCGAACCTCCGGTCTCCGACCCGAGCGCGGCAGGAACCACGCCGGCGGCCACCAGCGCCGCCGAGCCACCGGACGATCCACCAGGGACCCGGCTGGGATCCAACGGATGCTGGACCCGCCCAAATGCCGAGTGCTCGGTAGACGAGCCCATAGCGAACTCGTCGAGGTTGGTCTTGGCTGCGATGATTGCGCCGGCAGCGCGCAGCCTCTCGACCACAGTGGCATTGTACGGCGATACGTATCCTTCGAGGATCCGGGATGCACATGTAGTCGGCTGCTCGACCGTGACGATGTTGTCCTTGAGCACCACCGGCACCGCAGCGAGCGGCCCCGGCGCCGCCATGCGGTCGACTCTTGCGCCTTCGGCATCGAGCAGTCCCTGTGACCAGTGCAGGACAGCATTGAGCCCTCCTGCGTTCGCCAGTTTCTTCCCTGTCTCAGCCGCAACCATCCCCGCCCTGCTGCCCCGCTGCCCCGCCGTAGACGCCGTCACTGATCCTCCATGGCCCCGTGCCGCGGGACGAGAAAAAACCCGCCCACGAATTCGGGCGCGACGGAAGCCGGAGGATGCGCGAGCGGCACCGCAGTCTCCACATCCTCTCTCAGGGCCACTGACTCGGGTCCTGCAAGGAACGGCTCCGCCATCCGGTCCGCCGGTACCTCGTCGAGAGTGGCGACATAATCCACGATGCGGTTCATCTGGTCTACCAGACGGCGCAACTCGTTCTCACGTACCGCCAGCTCAGCAAGCTTCGCCACGTGGAGGACCTCATCGAGGCCGATAGTCATGCGCTCTCCCACTCCCGTTCGAGGCCGGCGTATGCGACTAGCAGTTGCTTGATTCCGACTTCCTCATCGTCGAACGCGACCGAGACCTTGAGATCCCGTCCGGTGCCCACCAGTCCCTGGATCGTGCCGCCGCCGAACCGGCGGTGGCGGACGCGCTCGCCTTTCACATAACGGGGGCTGTCCTGAGAGGGCTCGTCCTCAACGGGGCTGCGGGGCAGCGGGGCAGCCGCTCCGAAGGTTCCTGAGCTCCGAAATCCTCGGCCGTATTGCCCCTGACTCGCTGACCCGCCGCTCCGCTGTCCCGCCCCCCAATCGGGTGCCCACAGTGACGTCGTTCGCCGCTCCTCGACGATTCCCGGTGGGATGCCCTTCAGAAACCGGGAGGCAATGCCGGGCCGCAGCTCGCCACCCCGCCGCCGTGCCCGTGCCCACGTCAGGTAGAGCTTGTCCTTGGCCCGGGTCAAACCGACGTAGCAGAGCCTGCGTTCTTCCTCCAGACCCGAGATCTGCTCTTCGGCCCGGGCGAGCGGAAAGAGGCCATGCTCGAGCCCTGTCATGACCACGACCGGCCACTCCAATCCCTTGGCGGTGTGAAGAGTCATGAGGGTCACTCCCTCCTCCTGTCCCACCTCCTTGTCCACGGCGGAGAGCAGCGCCGCCTCGGCAAGGAAGCGCTCCAGAGGCGTTTCATCGCTGTCGATATCTTCCGCTACTACCTCGGACCAGTTCGCTGCACTCGCCACCAGCTCGCGCACGTTTTCCCAACGATCAGCACCCTCCGGACCTTCGGCCTGGAGCAGGGTCTCATAATCGATGCTGCGTATGAGATGCTCCAGCAACTCCGCCGGCGGGAGTTCCCTCTTGGTCCGTGCAGTGTCTATGAGAGCGGCGAATTGACTGAACGCCTGGCGGACATTGGGCCGGAGGTCCGGTACCCGGTCGGCGATCCGCGCCGTCTCGAGCAGAGATTTGCCCCACTGTCCGGCCACCGAGCTCAGGGTGGCGAGGCTGGTCTCGCCCAATCCCCGGCGGGGCACCGCTACGGCCCGAAGGAACGCCTCATCATCAGAGGGGTTGCTCACCAGACGCAGATACGCCAGGAGATCCTTCACCTCACGGCGATCATAAAAGCTGATGGAGCCCACCAACCGATAGGGAACGCCTGCTCTCCGAAAGGCTTCCTCCAGCGCGCGTGACTGCGAGTTGGTACGGTAAAGAATGGCCATCTCCCGGTACTGCCAGTCGCCCGCGGCGCTCCGCTTCTGCAGCTCGCGAACCACCCACTCCGCCTCGTCCCGCTCATCCGCTGCCGCCACCAGAGTCACCGTTTCACCACCGCGACGCCGGGTGGTGAGGGTCTTTCCTATCCGGCCGCTGTTCTCGGCGATCACCCCGTTGGCCGCGTCGAGCACCACCTGAGTTGAGCGATAGTTCTCCTCCAACCTCACGAGCCTCGCCCCGGGAAAGTCCTTCAGGAATTCCTGCATGTTCCGAACATCGGCTCCACGCCACCCGTAGATCGACTGATCGTCGTCACCAACGGCGGCAACGTTCCCGTGGGCACCGAGCAACCTGATCAACTCATACTGCGCCCGGTTGGTGTCCTGGAATTCGTCTACCAGAATGAAGTTGAAGCGACTCTGATACACGCGTAGCCGGTCAGGGTGCTCCCGAAAGAGGGTCAGGGGATGCAGCAGCAGGTCATCGAAATCCATGGCATTCGCGGCCTTCAACGCGGGACCCAGAGCCGCGTAGATCTCCGACGCGACGTGCACCAGCCGGTCAAAAGGCGAGCTTGCAGCGAGCTCCGAAGCCGGCACCATTCGGTTCTTGGCCGCCGAGATGAGCGCCTGCACCGCCTTGGGGGGAAACTGTTTTACCGGATGCCCGCCTCGATCCATCAGCTTTCTGATGAGGCTGAGCCGGTCATCTTCATCGTAAATGGTGAACTGCCGGGTAAACCCGAGCAGTTCCGCTTCCCGGCGCAGCAGACGAGCGGACAAGGAATGGAAGGTACCGATCCAGAGCCCGGACGGATCCCGATTCAGCAGCCTGCCGATCCGTTGCTTCATTTCGCCCGCGGCCTTGTTGGTGAAAGTCACGGCGAAGATCCGTTCCGGAGGAATTCCATGCTGATCGATCAGCGCAGCAATGCGCATGGTGAGCACACGGGTCTTTCCCGATCCGGCGCCCGCCAGCACCAACAACGGCCCCTGCACATGCTCGACAGCCGACTTCTGAGCAGGATTGAGCGTATGCTCCAGGGCCGGCTCGGAAGCCCCGATCATGTCGCCCGCGTGGACAATGGCATGCGCATCACGAAGCAGGTTCCCTTCTCGGTGGGCTCCAGGACTAAAGCACCTCCATGTGCGTCCTCTACCACCCGGCGTGAGAGTGCGAGCCCGATTCCCCATCCGCCGCGTTTCGAGGTGGTGCCCGGCTCGAATAAGGTGCGGCGCAGCTCCTTGGGCACGCCGGGCCCGTCGTCGATCACCCGAATTGCACCCATCCTGTCCTCCGCACCAATTCGCAGAATAATC
>DATFFX010000064.1:0-4407 GCA_035249825.1 Gemmatimonadales bacterium
ATGCCGTCGCTGACCATCAGCCGCAGCGCTGAGCCTCCGGAGGATTGGAGGGCATTTGCCGTTGCCCATGGCACCTTCTACCATCATCCCGAATGGGCTTCATGTCTGGCCGACATGTACCGGCTGACGCTGGACTGCTACTCGGCACGGGAGAACGGTGAGCTTCGCGGCCTGTTGCCGGTGGCGGAGATCCCGCCGCTGCTGGGGCCGCGGCGGTTCGTGAGCTTGCCGTTCAGCTACGCAGCTGGTCCTCTCGCAAACAACGCCACCAGCGCTTCAGCATTGGCTGAAGCCGTGTTGGAGCGCGCCCGGGAGCGCCGTGTCTCCCGGATAGAGCTGAAGTCCAGAGGTGAGTACCCACCGGCCGCCGGCTTCCAGCGCTCCTCGCGCTATGCGACCTACGAGATCGATACCGCCGGCGGAGAGTCTTCCGTGTGGCAGCAGCTGCATGCCAGTAGCACTCAGCGCAGCATCAAGAAGGGACAGAAAGCCGGCCTCGTCGTCCGGCGGGGCGAGAGTTCCGGCGACTGGCTGACCATGGCGGAATTGGAGGAGCGTACCGCGCACGGACACGGCTTACCCGCCCCTCCACGGCGCTTTTTTGTGGAGGGCTGCTCGCGCTTGCAGCAGGCCGGCCTGGCCGACGTGTACCTTGCCTTCAGCAACAACGGGACGCCTGCCGCCGCCATCACCATCTGGAAGGGTGCGCGTTCATGGATCTATGCCTTCGGGGCGTCTGATCCCGCGTACCTGGAACAGCGGCCCAATCACGTGCTGCTCTGGGCTGCGATTCAGGACGCCGTGAGAGCGGGCTGCCGCTTCGATATGGGGCGTGCAGCACCGGAGCAAACCGGTCTGGTAGAGTTCAAGCGCCGCTGGGGTGGACAGGCCCTACCACTGGCCTATGATTACTGGCCGGCGCCCGCTGGTCTCAATCTCGCCCCGCGCGACCGCGGCTCCCTGGCAGCAGTGGCGGCGATCTGGTCTCGGCTCCCCGCCCGCGTCGCGCGTCTCGGCTCCGGCCTTTACCGCTATATGGGATAACTCGTGAGCTTCGCGTGGCGCCTCCGGAAAAAAATCCTGAAGCGGTGGGCCCGGAACGCTTTCTTTCCGAGCTGGCGTGTGAGCCTGCTGCGATTGTGTGGCTTCACGATTGGCCGTGATGTCTATATTGCCGACGACTTTCTCGTTGTCGAAGAGCTGGCCGACCGCGGAAATGTCACCATTGGCAATCGGGTCAGTATCGCCCCCCGAGTCACCCTGGTCACCTCCTCTCATCCCAATCACTCCCGCATCCGGGGATTTGCGCCGTTGTCACAGGGGCCCATCGTCATCGAGGAGGATGCATGGCTCGGCGCTGGGTGTGTCGTACTCCCCGGAGTGCGCATAGGCCGCGGCGCGGTCGTGGGGGCGAACAGTGTTGTGGTCTCGGATGTGCCGTCTCTGCACGTGGTCGCCGGTCACCCCGCTCGGACTGTTCGAGAGCTGGCTCCGGACCGGGGTTGGCAATGATTCTGCTGGAGATCAGGCAGGACCAGCTTCGTCCGGCAGAACGGTTCGGGCTCGAGGTTCTCCTCGACCTTTCTCGTCTTCTCGTGGCCGAGCGCGCTGACTGCGACCTGGTCCGGCTGAGAGTAGTAGAGCGTCCGTCTGCGGGATCGGCGGCAGCGGACCTGAGCCCGAAGGCCGCGCTGGAGCGAGGGGACGGGGAAGTCCGTGTGACCACCGCAGCCCTGCATGCCATTGCCGAAGTCGCGGGCGGAGCCATCGAGCAGCGATCCACTGCGACCGATCGGCACGGGCGCGTGCCTGCGACGGAAAATCCGCTGGTTGCCGCCGGTCAGAGTCGCCGGCCCGTGGTTTCTCTTCTGGCCAACGAGTTGCGTCGCGCCGCATTCGCAGTGGCTGGCCGGCGACCAGTACGCGCAGTGGCGCCATGGCCCGATGGTCACCGCTGGGCAGCTCTGGTCACCCACGATCTCGACATCGTGGATTGGTGGGGCCTCTCCCCACTGCTTCGGATGGCACAACTCGGCGTGAAAGGCGACTGGCAGCGCGTGGCCCACATCGCTCGCGCCGCCCAACGAAGCCTGGGTCGAGACCCGGTGAATCGGGGCATACATGCGTTGCTCCAGCTGGAGGCGCACCATGGAATCAGATCAACCTGGTTCGTGATCTGCGCCCAGCCTACGCTCGGGTCGATGCTTGCGGGAGATTCCACGTACCGTCCGGAAGGCGCCGCAGCCCGCCGCATTCTTGCGGCCCTGACCCACGCCGGCCACGAGATAGGCCTTCACGGCAGCTTCGCTACCGCCGACAATGTGAAGCCGATGATCGCGCAACGCCGCGCATTGAGTCGTCTCGCCGACTCGCCAGTGGAAGGAAACCGCCAGCACTTCCTCCGTATGCATCCAGGACGGAGCCAGCGAATCATGGTACAGGCGGGATTCGAATATGATGCTTCGTGGGGCTTTCCGGATCGCAACGGTTTCCGTCTCGGCGTAGCCGATGTGGTTCCTGCGTGGGATGCCGAACAGGAGAAAGCTCTGCCACTGGATCTGATTCCCCTGGTCTGGATGGATCGTGCGCTCAGCAAGTATGCCGGTGTGGAAGAGGCGGGGACCTGGATCGAGGACGCGCGGGAGCTCGCCCGCGAATGCAAGGCCGCGGAAGGAGCCTGGGTAGGACTCTGGCATCCGAACACGATGGAGGCGCTGGGCTTCCCTGGCGCCGAGCCCGCATTCGTGAGCTTGCTGCAGTCACTCGCCGATGAACGACCTTACTTTGCGTCGGCTCACAAGATGGTCCAGTGGCGGCGGTTCCGCCGCTCGGTTCGAGTCGCCAGAGTCTCAGCTGACGGCAGAGTAATTTTGAGCACCGTGGAAGGACAGCGCACCGTCATTGCCATCGAGGACGAGGCAGGGGACACTGTACGCCTTCAGGTGAAAGCAGCACGGTCCGGTGGCGCCGCGTAGAATCTGGCGCATCCTGCAGTTCGCCATTGGCGCGCTGCTGGTCGGAATCGCGGTACGCTCGATCGTCGCCAATTGGCAGAGCCTGCAAGCTCAATCGATTGAATGGCAGTTATCGCCCGTTCCGATAGTAAGCAGCGTGCTCATCGTGTTCGCCAGCTATGCGGTGCTCATCGAGGCGTGGCGCAGGGTAGTGGTGAGCATGGGTGAGCGGCTCGCCTTTGCGGTGGCGGCGCGCATATGGTTTCTCGCCAGCCTGGGAAAGTACGTGCCCGGAAAGGTATGGGCCCTCGCCGGCGCCGCGGTGCTGGCGCAGCGGGCTGGTGTGGACCCCGCGGTTGCTGTGGCGGGGGCACTGGTGCTGCAGGTGCTCGCGCTTACGAGCGGTGCTGCCGTCGTCGCCCTGACGGCGCGTGATACCTTTCAGTCCCTGGGTCAGGGCGCCGAGCCGATCGCCATCGCAGTTCTCCTGGCGTGTCTGTTCGGGGTTGTGGGCCTTACCTCGCAACGCTTGCTCGATCGGATCAATCGCATCATTCCACGCTCATGGCCCACCCTGCGTGCCATCCGGCCCGGCGTCGTCGCCGCGGCCTTCGTGGCCAACGTCGTTGCCTGGTTCGGGTACGGCCTCGCCGTGCTGCTGCTCGCGAGGGGCCTCCTGCCGGAGCTCGGCTTGAATCTTTCTCAGCTGGTTGGGGTATTCACCTGTTCCTATCTCGTCGGCTTCCTGGCGCTGTTCGCGCCCGGCGGTTTGGGCCCGCGAGAGTCGGTCTTTCTTCTGATGCTCGCTGGGGACATCGGACTCAAGCCGGCGGCAGCCCTCGCCCTGGCAAGCCGGCTGTTGCTCACCGGGACGGAGGTGCTTCCCGCCGTGCCCCTCCTGCTTCGGCGTGGCGCGCCCAGACCCCCATCGGTTCGCGAGGCCTGAGTGGAACGGCCCCCGGTGCCCGAGCTCGATCAGATCCCGCGATGGGTGCCTTTCGTTGTGATGGGTGTTCTCACGCTGCTGGTCTTTCGCGAGTACCTGGTGAGCGGCGAGGGCGGAATGCTCCTGGGCCAGGACACCATCGCGGCCGGCATAATGTTCCGCAAGTTTTTCGTGGAGCATATCCGTGCGCTGGGGCGCTTACCGCTCTGGAACCCCTATCTCTTCGGTGGCGTGCCCACGATCGAGGCCGGTAGCGGTGACATCCTGTACCCGGCCTCGATTCTCCATTTTCTCCTGCCTCTGACCAGCGCGCTCGCCTGGAAGCTCATCCTTCACGTCTACCTTGCCGGCGTGTTCATGTACCTCGCTGCGCGAGCGTTCGGCACTCGGCGCCTGGTGGCCCTCTTTGCGGGCACGGCATACATGCTTTCCGCCAACCTGGTGAGCCTCGTCTGGGGTGGTCAGGACGGTAAGATGTACGTGACCGCTCTCTTTCCGGCGGCGCTG
>DATFFX010000065.1:0-8231 GCA_035249825.1 Gemmatimonadales bacterium
ATTCGACTGGTGGCCCCTACTACTCGGGCCGACCGTCTCAGGGCGACGATGGAAGGTGCTCAGGGTTTCGTATACCTGGTGGCTCGGCTGGGAGTAACGGGGGCGAGTGCATCGATCGCTCTCGACCTGGCAGCGTCGGTCCGGCAGTTACGCCAGGCCACGCCACTGCCGATTGCGGTAGGCTTCGGCATCTCCACCCCGGAGCAGGCCCGCACCGTCGCAGCCATGGCTGATGGCGTGGTGGTAGGGAGCGCACTGGTCGACGTTCTGGGGCGCGAGGGGGTGGGTGAAGCCCGGCGCTTTCTGGGCGCCTTGAGAGACGCGCTCGAGCCGGGCGGCACAAAGTGACGATCGACGTACCACGACTGCTGCGACGCTATACCGCCGCGCTCTGGGTCGGCGGATCGATCCTGACCGTCGCGGTGCTGCTGTGGGATCAACGCTGGATGGAACAGCCGATCTCCACGCTGATGCTCATGATCAGCATCTTCGTCCTGCGCTGCGTCCCCGTGCGGCTGAGCAAGTACTCGTATCTCACCCAATCAGGAGTTCCTACCCTGGTTGGCGCGATATGTATCGGACCCACCCCGGTAGTCGTGGCTTTATGGGTCGGGGTTGTGGCTGCCGATGTGTTCTGGCTGCGCAAGCAGCCGTGGGCGGGCGTGATCAACGGGGGCCGGGAGGTGATTGCCTTTGTCGCGGCGTTTGGACCCTACGCCGCTATCCTGGCGCTTACCGACACCAGCCAGCTGACGGTCGATTTCCTGCCCGCCGCTGCGATCCTGGTATCGCTGTACTTCTTCATCAGCCGGGCCCTCTTTTACTTCAGCCTGATCATCCGCAGTAAACTGGAGAGCGCGGAGAAAATCCTGATCCTCAGGTGGGAGATCAGCTCCTATCTTTTGACGCTCATCGGCTCGACCATTGTGGTTGCTGCGCTTGCCACGCTTTCTCCGGTCGGATGGCTGGCCGTGGCGCTTGCGCTCGGAGTGCTCGGGTTGCTGACCCGGCAGATCCTGGATGAGGCGATCGGTGCAGAGGATCTGAATAAAGTTCACCTGATGGAGGCTGCCATCGCGAGCAATGCCACGCTGCAAGGCTCGTTTACGCAGATCGAGCGCTTGGCGTACCGCCTCCTCGACTGGGGTGATTTCCGGGTCTATCGGGTCAACGGCGCCGAGGTCTCCCTCGCTTATCGCAGCTCGACCGGGCGGCCCAACCGAGGCGCCCCATCACCGGATCTGGAGCGATTCCGGCAAAACGCCGTCGAATCGAGGGAGCCGGTCATCGTGCGGGATGTGCAGCGTGAGGACCGGCTTGGCTCGGCTCTGAGCGATGTGAGGACGTTGGTGATCCATCCGATCAGGTTCGGGGATGAGGTCCTTGGCACCCTCGAGGTGGAGCATCATAAGCGGCATGCCTACGGGCCCAAGGACCTGCTGGCCATGAGCACGCTATCCGGTCAAATAGCCACGGCCTTTCACATCTCGGAGCTCAGACGTCCGCTGGTATCCACGGTGGGACAGATTGGTGAGCAGGTCACGGCGCTGGCGCGGGTGGCAGATTCGCTCCGCGCATCGGCGACGGCGCTCGCGGATGTGTCTCTCGGCATGCGGCAAGGCGCAGTCGAGCTGGAGAAGTTCGCCAGCGGAGGTCTGCGCGCCACGGGATCGCTCGCCAGCGCGTCGAACGAGATGATGAATCAAGGCGCCCAGGCGGCCACCGCGAGTGGCACCGCGGCCGAAGTGGCGGCACGCAACCGGGTGGTGATCGGTGATGCCATCGATCGGCTGGTGGAGCTCAAGGGGTTCGTGGCGGTCGGTGCCGACCGGGTCGCGGCCCTCGGGGGGCTTACGCAGCGGATCACCGGATTCATCGGCACCATTCGCGAGATCGCGGATCTCACGAATCTCATCGCTCTCAATGCGGCGATCGAGGCGGCCCGGGCCGGCCGCGAAGGGCGGGGATTCGCGGTGGTTGCCTCGGAGGTACGTGACCTGGCCGCCCAGAGTCTCCACGCTGCCCGGGAGGCGGGTAACCTGCTGGGCGAGATTACCACTCAGGTGTCGGCGGTCTCAGGGCAGATGGAACGAGGCCGGGACGTGGTGGCGGGGGTGGAGGAGCTGAGCGCCAATGCGGCCCGGGCACTCGACGCCATCGTGGGCACCACGGAAGAAGCGGGTGGGTACGCGAAGGCTATCGCTTCCACCGCAGCTCAACAGCGGGACGCGGTGAACAATCTGACCGGTCAGATCGAGCAAGTGGCGGCAAGCTCCGCCCGGAGCCGGGTGGACACTGATACCCTCGCCAAACGTGCCGGGGAAGCGGCGGCGGGTCAGGCCGACCTGGAGCGCGCTATTCGTGAGCTGGGTGGATTGGCAGCCGATCTGCAGCGTATCGCGAGTCACTTTGCCGTCGAAGGCTGAGCAGGAGCCTTCTGGCGAGCGGGCGTACATCGCACTAGGCAGCAACATCGGCGATCGTACGGCCCACCTGCACAGAGCCCGGGAAGCGCTGGCGTCCTTGCCCGGCACGAAGCTGCTGGCAGCCTCGTCCATCGAGGAGACCGCACCGCTGGCCGGCATGCAGCAACCTTCCTATCTCAACCAGATGGTGCTGTTGGAGACGACGCTCGAGCCACGTGAACTGCTCCGAGCGTGTCAGGACATCGAGCAGCAGGAGGGGCGAGAGCGTCGAGAGAGATGGGGCCCAAGAACGCTCGACCTCGACATCGTCAAATTCGGGACTCGGCGGGTAAACGACCGCGACCTTATCATTCCGCATCCCGAGCTGTCCCATCGTGACTTCTGGCAGCGAGAGCTGGCGGAACTGAAATCCCATGAGCGCTGAGGCCCGTCCCCTGTCCGTGCTCGATCTCGCTGCCATGAAAGCCGCCGGCCGGCGCATCGTCATGCTGACCTGCTACGACGCCGCATTCGCGCGGCTCTTGGAACAGGCCGACGTAGACGTGCTGCTGGTAGGAGATTCCGTCAACCAGGTCCTGGCCGGCCACGAGACGACCCTCAGCACGACGCTGGATCAGATGATCTACCATGCGGCCTCGGTGCGGCGTGGTTCCCACCGGTGTCTCGTCTTCGTCGACCTGCCGTTCCTTACCTACCAGATCTCGATCCCGGAGGCGATCCGAAACGCGGGGCGAGTGCTGCAGGAAAGTGGAGCCCATGGCGTCAAGCTCGAGGGTGGAGCGCATATGGCTGCCACAGTCGCCGCGCTGGTAGAACGAGGAATCCCCGTTATCGGTCACCTGGGATTGACTCCGCAGTCGGTGCACGCACTGGGCGGCTATCGGGTGCAGGGCAGAGAAGAGAGCTCGGCCGAGCGGCTGGTCGATGACGCCAGGTCTCTCGAGGCGTCGGGAGCCTGTGCGATCGTACTGGAGCTCATACCCGCTGGGCTGGCCGCCCGGATCTCGAGTGCGCTGAAGGTCCCCACAATCGGTATCGGCGCGGGTCCGCACTGCGACGGGCAGGTACTGGTGCTGCATGACATGCTGGGGCTCAATGAGCAGTTTGCTCCGAAATTCCTGAAGCATTACGCGAAGCTGGGAGAGTCGGTGCGTTCGGCCGTCCGGAGCTTTGCCAGCGAGGTCCGGGAAGGGAAGTACCCGGGCAAGGAGCACAGCTTTGAGTGAGGCTATGAGATGTGAGCTATTAGCTATGAGCTATGAGCCATTAGCTATGAGCTATGAGCTACTCCCCGCGCATGCTACTAGCTACTAGCTACTAGCTACTAGCTAACAGCTAACAGCTAACAGCTCATAGCTCATAGCTAATAGCCTTCCACCATGCTCGAGCTCAGCTCCATTTCCGATCTTCGTTCCTGGCGCCGAGCTGAGCGGCAGGCAGGCCGACGCGTGGGCCTGGTGCCTACGATGGGCTACCTCCACGAGGGTCACCTGGTCCTGGTAGACGAGGCGCGACGCCGCTCCGACTCGATAGCACTGAGCATATTCGTCAACCCACTGCAGTTTGGACCTGGGGAGGATCTGGACCGGTATCCACGGGACCTCGCGCGTGACAGAGTGCTGGCCTCGAGTCGTGGAGTGGACCTGATCTTTCTGCCCGAAGCTTCCGCGATGTACCCGCCCGACTTCACAGTTCGGGTGATGCCCGGTCCAATCGGAGAGCAGTGGGAAGGCGCCGCCCGGCCCGGCCATTTCACCGGGGTCCTCACCATCGTGGCGAAACTGTTCCATCTGGTCGAGCCTGACATCGCCTGCTTCGGCCAGAAGGACATCCAGCAACTCACACTCGTACGGCGGATGGTCCACGATCTTGACTGGCCTACCGAGATCGTCATGGTAAGAACCGTGCGCGAGAGCGACGGCCTCGCTATGAGCAGCCGCAACGCTTACCTGAGCCCTGCGGATCGAAAACGGGCAGTGGTGCTGAGCCGCGCGCTGCAGACCGCGCATCACGCGTTTCAGGCTGGAGAGACGCGGCCCTCGGCCCTGGAAGGCCGGATGCGGCGGGTGCTCGACAGGGAGTCAGTGGTAGCGGTGGAGTATATTGCCGTGGTCGATCCCGAAATGCTCGCCCCGGTCACCATAGCACAGGACACGACGATCGTCGCTATCGCCGCTCGTGTCGGAGGCACGCGTTTGATCGACAACATTGTTCTGGCGGAAGGAATCACCTGATGGGTGGCGATCTGGTGAGCCTCACTTGGTATGGCCACTTCACCGCCGCCGAGGCTGAGCAGCATTTATGAGAGCCGGAACCTGACCGGGTCTCCCCTGGTGACTCAGCGTCCTACTCCACCAGGGCTGCGGCCCACGTTGCCCGCCTGGGCCATCGTCACCCCGGCGCGGATTCAGCACATCCAGCGGGTAGCCGAGCTTGCCGCCCGGTGGGCCGAACAGATGGGGGTGCCCGACTCGGAGCGAAACCGCTGGCTCCGCGCGGTGTGGCTGCATGACGCGCTACGCGACGCACCTGAGGAAGAGTTGGCGAAGTGGGCTGCCAGCACACCCGGTCCACCAGGATTGTGGCACGGTCCGGCGAGTGCCGCGCACGCCAAGGCTGAGGGAGAGATTGACCGCGGTGTGTTGGACGCCGTGCGGTATCACTCCGTCGGCCTTGCGGAGTGGGACATGGTTGGACGGATCCTCTATTGTGCCGACTATCTCGATCCTGAGCGGTCATTCGAGCGGGAGGCGCGTGCTGCCCTCGCCGATCGGTTGCCGGGTGACCCGACGGGCGTTCTAAGGGACATCGCTCGATCCCGTATCCACCACCTCATCAGAAGCGGATGGCCGATTCTCGATCCTACCGTGCGATTCTGGAACAGTCTCGTCGCCGCTGGCTCTGGCTCACGCTAGCCACCGTCGTCATCGTTCTGCTCGCCGCGGTCAGCGGGTTTTTGGGCAACGCCGATCCCGCACCGACGGTGACTCATGCGTTCGCTATTCCCCCGGTCCGCGGCCGCCTCATCGTAGAGGTACTGAACGGCACCCAGCGTCAGGGAGCGGCACGCGCGGCAACCAGAATGCTCCGTTCCCACGGCGTTGATGTCGTCTTCCTGGGCAACGCCGATTCTGCCGAAGGTCTGACGCGGGTGATCGTTCGCCGGGGCGATCCTGACCGGGCACGAACTGTGAGAGGGGTGCTTCGTACCGGCAAGATCGTGGTGGAGCCCGATACGTTTCGACGAGTTGACGTGAGCGTCATTCTGGGGCAGGACTTCCGGCCGGCTCCAGGAATTCACCCGTGAACCAACACAGCTTGAGCGGGACCAGGACAGGCGTGAGCGGTGAGCGGGCTTACCTTCTGACCCCACCTCAGCATCCCCGGCAGCAATTGCTGGCTGCGACGGTTTCTGTGCAGCAGATTCAAGTGCCGAGTGAATGAGCGGGATGCGCCATTCGCGTACCCTTCGGCAATGTTCAGCTGAACGGATAAGGATGCCCGCTGTAGTTGGGAGAAAACTGCAGCAGCCCAGGGCTTCCAGGCAGTACGTGCCAAATCGATGACGCCGAGAACGACTCCTGCCACGCGTGTAACGATCTGTGATCGCGCATATCCTAAGGGAGAGCCAGCGTATACACTGGCAACGTCAGCTTTGCTCGAGCTGTAGCTTTACCCGCTCACGCTTCTCCTAGTCTCCCTCACGCTCCTCGCCCATACACACCCCGATCACAACATCCATCACGTTGGTACCGGTAAGTCCAGGTTTCAGCAGCGCTCCCACCGCATCCAGCGCGGCGTAGGCATTGTGACGCGCCAGGTGAAGGGCTGGGTCGTGACCCTTCGCAATGATGTCACTCCACGTCGTTCCGTCTACCACCGCACCAGCGGCATCGGTCGGCCCGTCTCGGCCATCGGTCCCAGCGGCCAGCAGTGTGGGTGCATGAGAGGCGCCGGCGAAGGCCTGGGCGGCAGCGAGCGCCAGCTCCTGGCAACGGCCACCGGCTCCGAACTCCTCCCCCAGGGTCACCGTCGTCTCGCCGCCCCAGATCAGGCAGAGCGGAGCGCGGCTTGGTTGCGGGATCGACAGCCGAACACAATTATGTAAAAGATCGGCGGCGACGCTGGCTCCTGCCGCAGACGCCTCCCCGGCGAGGGGGGTTTCCACCAGTTGAGGAGCAAGGCCCAACTCAGTCGCACGGCTGGCTGCAGCCTCGAGAGCCAACCTGTTACTGGCAACCAGTTCGTTGGTCACCCGCGCGAAGGCCGGATCTCCAGGCTTTGGCGTCTCGGCTGTTTTTCCTGATTCCACCGAGAGCAGAAACTGCCGTGCCTGCTCGGGGAGCCGGGTCCAGAGTGCAGTCCTCTCGAGCAGCTCCCGGACCTCGAACGCCGTAGTGGTATCCGGCACACACGGCCCGGAAGCGATCGAGGCGAGATCATCGCCGATGACGTCGGAAACGATGTACACCCGTACCAGGGCCGGGGAGAGAGCCCGGGCGAGCTTGCCACCGCCCCAGCGGGAGAACCGTTTCCTGATACGGTTCATGGCAGCGATGTCGAGTCCGGAGCCGAGCAATAGTCCGTAGATCGATTTCAGGTCGGGGGATGCGAGTCCCGGTTCGGGAGCACCGATCAGACTGGTCGTGCCGCCGGAGAGCAGCACCCAGACCTCGTCCTCGGGGGCAACCTGCGCTGCGACCTCATGGAGCGCTGCGGCCGCCGCAAGGGATCGAGGTCCGGGCTCCGGATGGTCGCCCAAGAGCAGATCGAGCCGCTGGTGTGGGCTTTGATCGCCCTCCGGCGCCACCACGAGGCCCCCAGTAGCATCATGCCCCCGGCGGCGGAGGAGCTGCACCGCGGTTTCGGCCATGGGAAGCGCCGCCTTGCCGAGTGCCACGATCCAGACGCGTCGCGCAGGATCCAGCCTCAGTTGCTCCAGGCGGCGGGAAAGCGCCGGACCCGGAGCAGCGGCCCGCGTGGCAGCAGCGTAGAGATCCACCAGCTGGTGGCGGGCAGTTACTCTGGATGGAATGGCCAATCGTGACCCTTGTGAAAAAGTTCACAAAGTGTTACTGATGGAGTAGGACGAATAATTATTCAAGCACAGGCTTCCGGAAACGCTCGGAGGTCCGACAGCTTCACTCAACCCGAGGCTCCTCACATGGCCGGCCGCAACTTCCTCTTCGTTCCCGGGCCCACCAATGTGCCCGATCGTGTCCTGCGCGCCATGCATCGCGCCATGGAGGATCACCGATCCTCGGACTTCCCGGGCCTTGCCGCTCCCGTTTTGGAGAGCCTGAAGAAGGTCTTCAAGACCGCGTCAGGGCAGGCCTTCATCTTCCCCTCCAGCGGCACCGGAGCCTGGGA
The DNA here is from genome assembly GCA_035249825.1 of Gemmatimonadales bacterium. Lineage (GTDB taxonomy): Bacteria > Gemmatimonadota > Gemmatimonadetes > Gemmatimonadales > GWC2-71-9 > CAVVWJ01. Next base: position 7,797 of record DATFFX010000065.1, read on the forward strand.
GGCTGCCCTGTCCAACACGCTTTCACCGGGCGACAAGGTACTCGCATCGCGCTTCGGCATGTTCAGTCATCTCTGGATCGACATGGCCCAACGGATCGGGCTGCAGGTCGACGTGCTCGATGCCGAATGGGGTGAAGGCGCTCCGATCGAGCGATATCACGAGGCGCTCGCTGCCGACAGGGGGCATGCCATCAAGGCTGTGCTCTTTACCCATAATGAGACGGCTACGGGTGTCACCAGCGATGTCGGGGCCATGCGACGTGCGCTCAATGATACCAGGCACCCGGCCTTGCTCATGGTGGATGGAGTAAGCTCGATCGCCAGCATCGATTTCCGGATGGACGACTGGGGTGTGGATCTGGCGATCACCGGTTCTCAGAAGGGTCTGATGCTCCCAGCGGGTCTCGGTATCGTCTGCGCCAGCCAGAAGGCCCT
>DATFFX010000066.1:0-9294 GCA_035249825.1 Gemmatimonadales bacterium
CAACGAAATGACCAGGATCCCGTCGCGCCGCCCTAAATATCCCGCCAGTGCAGCCACCCGGTCGAGCGTACCGGTCTTGGCATGGACGACCCCGCGGGCCATTCCATAGCGGAGTCGTCGGAGAGTACCAACCCCATTCGCCGGCAGAAGCAACGGGAACCGTTCCGCTCCGCGAAGCTGCGGGTAGCGAGCGAGGTAAAGCATGGTGGTAAGTGGACTTACCCTGTCCAGCTCGCTCAGACCGCTACCGTCCACCAAGTGCACCCGGGCCTGGGGTCCCACCACGTCCCGGACATGCTGAGTCAGCAGTTGGGGACCTGATGTCTGGCTGGCCGATGCCCATTGAAGGACCAGCTCAGCTCCGATGTTCAGGCTTCGCCGGTTGATCTCGATCGCCACGCTGTCAAAGGGTGGAGACTCTACCTTGGCCAGCACCGAGGGTAGCGCAGGCCAGGTAGCGGGTGGTGCAGTACGGTTCTCCCAGCGGATTCCGGCGCGTTCCAGCGCCGCTGACCAGGCGTAGCCCAGCACGGTTACCGGATCATGCGCTACGGCCGAGATCCCTGCCACCCGCGAGTTGATGCCGATGGTACCTGCTAGAGTCCAGCCACCCTCGTTATTGGCGATCAGCGCCAGACGGCGGCGGCTTCCACCTACAGTCGTAGCGCTCATTCGTACCAGACGGTCTACTCCAGCTGGGTAAGCCCAGACAAAGCTCGGCGGTGAGCCGACATCGCGGCCGGGCCGGAGGGTCAGTGAGATGGTATTCTCGTGAAGGGTTACTGGTCCAACCGGAGGTGCGTAAAGTTGGCCGGCAAATTCAGTCGACCAGACGGTGGGGTAACTCGACGCCGCGGGGCCGGTGCGGCTGGTGAGCATGAGCGGGCCCTCCAGGACGCTGATACCCCTCTCGCGCAGCTGTTTGGCTAGAGCTCGGAGGGTTGGGCCGGCCCTGCCCGACCGCTCCAGGGTAGGATCTCCGCCGAGCTCCAGCTGCCACCCGCCCCGCCAATGCCCGGTGAGGGAATCCAGCTGCCCCCGGCCAATCACCCGGGTTGCAATGCGCGCACCGCCGCCGGCTCGCGCTCGCGAGAAGCCGACGGTGAACACCTTTACGGTGGAAGCGGGAATGAGCTCGCGGTGCGGGTCGGCGCTCCAGAGGATGCGCCCATCCATCGTGCCGATGGCCACGCCCCACTGCCCATCGCCGGTACGGACAGATGTGCGACGAAACCAGTCCTCCACGCCGGCAAGCTCGGCGGGAGAAAGCGACTGCGCCGGCAGGCGGGCAGCGTGGACGCTATTGAGAGCAGACAAGAGAACCAGCGTCTTGATGAGACGTTGGCGCATTGGTCTCGATTCGGTGAACGGTTCAGCACAGATGAGATCGGAACGGCACTAAGGGAGCAATCGGCGAGCCAAGCGGTAAGTCGTTCAATTTTCATATGTTCCGTAGTTCAGAGTTGATACGGGGCGGGCATTTCGCGGGGGCTGGGTAACCCACGCAAGACAAGCGCCGGACTGGCGTTAGACCCCGGATTCGTGGATCTTGCTGCCCTTATGCGCATTGCAGTCGTTTTCGACACTCCGTATGCCGGCTGGGATCATCCAGAGCACGAAGCCCAAATGCACCGGGAGGTGGCTGCCTGGAAAATCGACGAGCCGGAAATGGAGTACCAGATCGCGCACGCGTTGCGCGAGCGAGGCCATGACGTACGCCTTCTTGGCGTTCGGGATGACCTCCAGTACCTGCTGCGCAGCCTGGAAGAGTGGTCGCCGGATTTGATTTTCAACGGAGCGGAGGCATTTCAGGGGAATGCGGCGTTGGAGTACCTGCTTCCAGGTCTGCTGGAGGCCGGAGGGTACCGGTACACCGGGGCACCCCCGCTCGCCCTTCAGGTCACCCGCAACAAGGCAATCAGTAAAAAGGTCCTGGCCTATCTCGGCATTCAGGTGCCCGGCTTCGTGAGCTACCGCTTACACGAAAAAGTCCAAGCCGAGCCCGGCCTTCGATTTCCACTCTTTGTAAAGCCGCTCCAGGCGGATGGGTCAGCGGGTATCGCTCAGGCCTCGGTAGTGCAGGACCTCGCCTCTCTCGCCGATCGGGTTTCCTTCATTCAGGAGAGGTTCGGCCAAGGGGTCATTGCGGAGGAATTCGTCGATGGACGGGAGCTCTACGTCAGCATTATCGGCAACGGTGATTCCCTGGAAATCCTTCCCATTATCGAGATGGTCTTCGACAAGCGTAAGACACGACCCGAGGAACGGATTGCGACCCAGGCTGCCAAGTGGGACGAAGCCTACCGGAACCGAAAGGGAATCCGGAATGTCATTGCGCGCCCTCTCTCCAGATCAGTTCGAGAACGGATCTACGAGACCTGCCGGAGCGCCTATCGAGCCCTGTGGTTGCGCGACTACGCCAGGCTCGACCTCCGGCTAGCTCCCGACGGTCAGATCTGGGTTCTGGAAGCAAATGCCAACCCGTTCATCAGCTACGGTCATGACATGGCCAATGCGGCGGCAAAGGCGGGAATGGAGTACTACGATTTTATCCAGCGTATCGTTGACGCGGCGATAGCCCGGTATGAGCGCACGTAGGCGGCGCGCCTCCAGCTTCGCTCGCGATCAGCGTTGCGTCTGCGGAACGATGGTGCCGCGCTACCGCCCGTTCTGCTCGGTGTGTGGCCGGGCTCAACGGTGGAACGATGCGGGGGGTGTGACGGGTGCCGAGTGTTACAAGTGCGGGTGGGCAGTCTCCGAGAAGTTCGCCTTCTGTCCCTGGTGCGGTGCAAACATCCACGAGGAAGGGTACTCCAGCGAGGAACCGCTGAAGGCGCCCCGCGGCTTCCGCATGGATGCGCGCTGCGATTGGGGATGTGGCGGCGGCGTACAGTACCCTATGCAGTACTGTCCCTGGTGCAGCAGGCCGCAAAGCTGGAACGAGGACCGGCTGTTCGAAGGCGAGTGCCCCCACTGTGGTCGCGGGGTAGATGATGCAATGAATGTGTGCCCCTGGTGCGGCGGAGATCCCACCGGGCGTGATCTCATTCCCCGGGCGCTGACCCGGGTCCGCCGTCTCCTCCTGGTCTCGAGAATAAAGGACTGGGGATACCGCGTGCTGCTTCGCCCGGGTATCTCGGGCGTGGATCCCCAGTATCCGAGCATAGTTGAGATAGAACAACGCTACGTCGTAGGCCGGCGCCATCGGGACGAGATCTCGTGGACCATGTTGGTCGGTCTGCTGACCCACGAGCTGGGACACAGCTTCCTCTATCATAACTGGGAGTGGACCCGCACCCGCCGTTTCCGTCGTGCATTCGGTGAGGTGGACAAGGCCTACCGTGGCATGGATAACACGTGGGTCTACTTTCAGCGCCGGCGCATCGCCATAGCCCCCACCAACTTTGTCAGCGCCTACGCGGCCAAGCACCCGCAGGAGGACTTTGCCGAGACGTTCCGATTTTACGTCACCCGCCGGGGACGGCTGCGCGATCTGTTTGGGGAGTTCGGGCGCAAGCGCAAAGGCGTCATTCTGTATGAGAAATTTCTGGTCCTGCACGATTACGTGCGGGCACTGCGTGGCTGGGGAAACAGCGCGGACTAGCCCCCGACATCGATCCTCACCGTCACCAGCTGATGCGTAGCCCCCGTCACAGACGGGTCTCTATCGGACCTCGCAAATTGGAGGCAGATTAGAGCAGAGCGCTGCGATTTTTGATCGTTGACGGACCCTTTTGATGAGGTCTTTGTGCGGCAGATCGTGATTCTGACAGGGGCGGCGGCGCTTCTCACCAACCTGGCCAGCTTCGACATCGGCAGTATTTCCCTGCGGACCGACTCGAGCCGCGCCGCGCTCGTGGACCTGGGTCAGGAATACGGGGAGCTGCAGCAGTGGGCTACCGCTGTGGTGGAGACAACGGACACTCTCGAGAGCACCGAGCGCGCCAGAGTCCTGGCCCACCAGCTCGCCCGGCTCATGGAACCCCTGGAAGCGGACTTCGAGAGAACGACCGCCGCCATGTCTACGTCTCAGCTGGAGCAGATCCTCCCCCTGTGGGAGCGACTCGTGTTCGCTCACGCTGGTGTCTCGCTGCTCCAGGAGCAGGCGTCTACCCTGAGCGTCGACCCTGGAGTAGACCCCTCGGAAGTCCACGACCTCGCCACGCAGCTCTCCGCGGTGCTGGATTTTGCAGTCCAGATCCAGCAGATGCTCCTGTCCGAACTCATCACACCGGCACCGAGTGCCATCCGGCTCACCTGATCCTCATCTCTGCGACTGGAACAGCGGCAGGTACTGGCCGTAGCCTTCCTCTTCCAGGCGGTTGACGGGAATGAAGCGCAAGGCCGCTGAGTTCATGCAATAGCGAAGCCCTGTTGGCGCCGGCCCGTCCTCGAACAGATGACCGAGATGGGAGTCTCCCTGTCTGGAACGAACTTCGGTGCGCTCCATCAGCAGTGATCGGTCCGACTTCTTTACGATATTTCCCTCCTCCAGCGGTCTGGTGAAGCTGGGCCAGCCGGTGCCCGAATCGAATTTGTCTTCCGAACTGAAGAGCACCTCACCCGAGACCACGTCTACGTAGATCCCCTGCTGCTTATTGTCCCAGTACTCGTTCTGGAATGGGGGCTCGGTGCCCTCTTTCTGAGTGACCCGGTACTGCAGCGGAGTGAGTCTCTCCACCAGCTCAGGCAGCTTTTTCTCATGATTTCCCATAAGCTCCCTCCTTACCCGTCAGTTTTGATGATAGCGCAGATCCCGCCGATCTAACCTTGGCTCCAGGCGTCCGGTTCCCGATGAGCCGACTCTATTATGGGCCTGGGGCCAGTTCGAGCATCCGGGGGTCTGAAGTCTAGGGTCTGGGCGTAAACAATCGAGGGCCCAGGATATCCCGGACCCTCGACTAAACCCACCACCAGCAGTTTACGCTGCCAGTTCCCGCAGCTTGTCCCCGTGCTCTTCCTTGAGCTGACGGAGTGCGCGGTCGCGCAGCTGGCGAATCCGCTCCCGGGTCACGCCCAACATCCGCCCGATCTCCTCCAGCGTGCGGCTGTTGCCGTCATCCAGCCCGAAGTAGAGCCGGAGCACCTTGGCGTCTCGTGGCGGGAGCGCGGCGAGTGCAGCCTCGAGGTCGCTGGTGCGGCTGCTGGCGAGGGTCGAAGCATCGGTTCCTTCTTGAGTCAGAGGAACGAAACGATCCAGCCGCCCGCGGTCCTCACCCTCTCGCATCGGCTGGTCCAGCCGCAGTGCCTCGACGTGCAGGGCACCCAGCGAGCGCACCGCCTCCGGCGTGAGTCCGGTAGCCTTGACCAGCTCTTCAGTGGTGGGGACACGGCCAAGCTGCTCGGTGAGTAAGGTCGTTACTCTACCGAGACGGCTGAGGTCCGCAGTCCGGTTCAGGGGAAGCCGTACCGGACGCCCGTGCCGAGCGATAGCTGCCTGAATCGCTTGCCTGATCCACCAAACAGCGTAGGAGATGAACTTTACGCCCCGGTCGGGATCAAACTTCCGGGCAGCTGTCATCAGACCGACATTGCCTTCGCCAATCAGGTCCATGAGCGGTACCCCGCGGTTCTGGAACTTCTTGGCCACCGAGACCACGAAGCGCACATTGTGGCGAGCGAGCTTCTCCTGGGCCTCGATATCGCCCTTGAAGGCACGCCGAGCCAGCGCCGTCTCCTCCTGCACCGTAAGCAGGGGAATGCGGCTGATGTCCTTTAGATAGAAATCCAGGCTCTCGCGCCCCTCATCGGCTGCCTTGGCCATGGTCGCCGGCTTGGGACCACGCCGGCGCTTAGTCTGCGTACCTGCCACTTTGCCACTCCCCTCCGGTTAGGCCCGCCAAACGGACCACAAAAAAGCCATTGCCAGGTGACGAAGAAACAGACTCGCCCCGTAAACAGTTCCATCCACAGGCTCTACAGGTAGATACTGCGCAATGAGCCCGCTGGGTCGCAGTGATGTAAGACCTGCCGGGGCCTTCGCGACGGAAAAAGGGGTCGAAGCTAGTGGCTTCGACCCCTCCCATAATGAGGCTGCGGTGGGGCTTACCAGCTTAGCGTGTACTGCCCCCCAATCATGTAGTAGACCTCGCTGGCCTTGAGATCGCTGGTGCGGTCCTGCGTCGGCCAGGCGCTTCGATGGGTGGTCATGCCGAACCTGAGGGAGAAATCTTGCACCAGGTTGAAGCCCAGGGTCAGCCGCTCCAGCTGATCCCGCCTGCGTGGGATGAGCGGCTCGCCGCCGAAGGCGAACGTCTTCTCCAGCGTAACCGTAACCGGTGTACGAACCTCGGTGAGCCCCCCATTCAGGGATACGAAGGTACTGACCTCCTGGAGGGTTTCTTGACCGTCGGTGTAGATCCCTAGCTGTGAGCTGGCGGTCAGCCCTTTGATCATGATACTGGGCCCGATGCTGGCACGGTATGCGGTTCCCTGGGTGAGCGCAGCGTAGCGCTCGGTGGGAAGCCACTCCGCGTGCGTGGCGGCCAGGCGCATGGCCAAGCCGTAGCTCATTCCCTCACCGACTTGTTTGATCTCATGGGAAAGATCCAGCGAGCCGCCGCGTTCATCAGCTCCGTAAAAGGCCTGCACCCGGCCGCTGAGCTTTCCTGTGGCGATCTCTGCCTGAACGTTCCAGACGGTGTGGCTCAGGGCTTCCTTCAAGAGAACCGATTTATCGCGCGCTGTAAGGGCTCGCTTGGTAAATGCCGTGCTCCATCCTCCGGTCACCGCAATGGACCGCTCGTTCCGTTCGGGAAGCCGGATGGCGAAGTCATGATAGTAGTTCCGGCAGCTGCCCTTCCGACACACCACGATCTTCATCGGCTTCTTGAGCACATCGAAGAGGCGCCCATGCTCCCGGACTGCATAGCGAGTCACCGGGACGCTGTCGCCGAAATCGCTGCCTATCCGGGTAGTGAGTGTCGAAGTGTTGTCCCAATATCTGTCGAGCCCGTCGATTGACTCGACCGAGATGCTGTCGGAGGATGGGCTCGACACCTTCAGCTGAACCGAGCCACCGGGCAGCGCCATGGCCGGCGTCATGGTGATCTCAACCGGTTCGGGGATGGTGGCGACATTGACCGTCGAGGTGGAAACGCCACAGGCTTGGAGGCCCAGCGCCACGCACACCAGCGTCGGCAGAGGTAAGAGAGTTCTACGAGTGAGATGATTCATTGTTACCGCCGGTACGCTGATCGTACGAGAGGCTTTTCGCCGGTGCAGAGAGGCCAGCTCGGCGGCAAAACCACGGAGTGCGCGCACGTTGTTGCGCTGTGTCCGATGAGGTTTCGCAAGGAGCGTACCTCGACGAAGCGACTCGATTGTGTACTGGAATGGCGGCTCAGAGAGTCAACCGCCTGTTTCAGATGATACCCCCAACTCGGCGAGACCGCTAGGTGATCGGCGCCACTTCATCGGGAGCGCCGAGGAGATACCGTGAGCCCATGTCGCAGCTTCGTGAACCTGCAGTGGTGGCGACCGGCTCTGCAGCCGATTTCATCCCACCGAAACCGACGCTGCAGAAGCTCCGGGAGGCATCGCGCGGCTGCCGCGGCTGCCCGCTATGGGTGAACGCTACGCAGACGGTCTTTGGTGAGGGCTCCCCGACGGCGGAAGTCATGCTCGTTGGAGAGCAGCCCGGCGATCAGGAAGACCGGCAGGGGCATCCGTTCGTAGGGCCATCCGGAAAGCTGCTCGATGCTGCACTGGAGCAAGCGGGGATAGACCGCAGCCGGGTTTACGTCACCAATTCAGTCAAACACTTCAAGTTCGTGGTCATAGAGCGCGGTCGGCGTTTGCACAAGAAGCCGAACGCGAGTGAGATTCGCGCCTGCCATCCCTGGCTTCAGGAGGAGATTCGGCTGCTGAGGCCCAAGGTCATAGTGGCACTGGGAGCCACGGCGGCCCAGGCGCTGCTCGGCAAGCAGTTCCGGGTGACCCAGCACCGGGGAAAGCCGGTATCGTCCGAGCTGGCAGATGCCGTCATCGCAACCGTGCATCCTTCAGCCGTCCTCAGGGCGCGCGACCCGGAACGGGAAGAGGCAAGGCAGGAATTCTTCCGGGACATGAAGAGTGTTGCGGCGTACATTGGCGGAAGGAAAGCGAAAGTGGCCGGCTCGCGGTGAAGCGAGCCGGCCACTCTTCGTTCGGTCGGATCCGGTTGGCCGGTTACTTACCGAGCTTCCGGACGTTCTCCGCGGCTGGGCCCTTCTGACCCTGTACCACGTCGAACTCCACGCGCTCACCCTCGGCCAGGCTCTTGAAACCCTCAGCCTGGATCGCGGAATGATGGACGAAGCAGTCCTTCTGACCATCCTCGGGGGTGATGAAACCGAACCCCTTGGCGTCGTTGAACCACTTGACCGTGCCAGTGGTGCGCATTGTTCCTACTCCTTGATGTAAATGAGTAATCGGAGTCCGGACATGCCACACCGGCCGACTACGGGTTGCGCGTGAATTCACCCTTCACGCAGGGTACCGCTGCCATGGCACGTCAGTAGTAAAGCGGCAGCAATGAAAAAAGGACCAGCGCCAGCGCCGGCCCTTCTGTGTACAGTCGAGTATCGGCAGCCCGGGTAGGCCCCGATGCTGGCAATAAGGTAGCTTGGTAGCGTGGTTTAGGCAATGGGGAGTCTCTGTTCCGAGCCGGAGGTCACGAGTGATCGGCAAGCTGTTAGCCCGACGGGGAATCCTGTCGAAGCGCGAACAGGAAATTCGGATACGGGAGCAGGAGCTGCTGCACCGTCTGGCCACCGCCCTCGAGCGGTTCGGTTCGGATGTGGCGGCCGAGGACCTGAGACGCTTTCAGGAGGCGCGCGAGCAGCTCAACGGCTTGTTCCTGCTGGTCATCGCCGGGGAATTCAACTCCGGTAAATCCAGCTTCATCAACGCGCTTCTGGGAGAACGGGTCTTGCCGGAGGGGGTCACCCCAACCACCGACCGCATCAACATCCTGCGTCACGGGCCTGCCGTGTCCGAGCATCTGCTGGAGGCATATCTGCTCGAGCGCACCCATCCGGCGGATGTGCTGCGGGAGATCAATATCGTGGATACCCCGGGAACCAACGCGATCATCCGACGCCACGAGGAGTTGACCCGCGACTTCGTTCCGAGGTCGGACCTGGTGCTGTTCGTCACCTCAGCCGATCGACCCTTTACCGAGAGTGAGCGGGGGTTTCTGGAACAGATTCGTGAGTGGGGCAAGAAAATCGTCTTCATCATAAACAAGATCGATATCCTGTCGCGTCCTGAGGAGCGGGAGGAGGTGCTTCGTTACGTGGGGGAAAACGCCAC
>DATFFX010000067.1:0-2360 GCA_035249825.1 Gemmatimonadales bacterium
TTATGTACGGTAAGCACTTAGAGCGGGGCAGGGCAGCGCACCGTTCCTCATAATGCGGGGGTCGCGGGTTCGAGTCCCGCCCCTGCTATGCCCGCCAGATGGCGGGCGTCTTGTTGGGACTCGGCCTTCGGCTCGAGTCCCGCCCCTGCTATGGCGTGGGGAGACCCCGGCCGGTTTTTCTGGGACTCGGCCTTCGGCTGGAGTCCCCCCTGCTATGGCCTGGGGAAACCCAGGCCAACCCAGGCCATTCTCTTTGGACTAGGTCTTCGGCTCGAGTCCCATCTGCTATACCACGCTGTAGGTACTGGGAATGGCGGAATCAGCGCCGGGCTCGAATTCCCCTTCCCAGTACCTTGGGCGGTCAGATCTGTGGGCCGAGCAACGGTCCGACGCCCCGCCTGGCCGGCGCGATTCGCTCTTCCAGTTCCTCAACAGTTAATTCAACCGTCACAGCATCCTTGCCGGTCGCGGCCCTGATCTCCGCCTTCTGAGCCTCAGTCAGTTTGATTGCGACACGCTGCTGCTTATCCATCTAATCCTCCGGGTGGTAGGGATGGTCGCAAGCTTAATGGCACATCGTGAATCTGCCGTGAATTCGTTTTCGCAATCATCGATTCTCCGCGCCGCAGTGGCAAATCCGGTCCAACGCGAGCCCACCGCGCAAACGAACTGGTCGTCGCGATGAGGCGGAGCCGACGATTCACGGTCTTTTAACGACTTGACCCCACCTTCTGCAGTTCACGCGTCGAATCCACCTCAACACCGAGCCTCCCATGAGGTCCCAGTTTTCGTTGCTTTCGTGGCTTTCTCTCGCACTGTTCCTGATGCCGGTCGGCGCTTCCGTTGCTCACGGCCAGGGAATCGAGCAGCCGAGAGTACCGCTGCGGAAAGCAGTGGACGAGCTCAGAGTATTCAGACAGGCTTACGCAGACGCCTTCAACAAGAAGGATTCCACGACGGTGGCGAGCATGTATTCGCAGGACGCCACTTTGATAAGTGAAGACGGCGTTCTGGTCGGTGCTGAGGCCATCCGAAAGTCGCTGTCTGCGGAGGCCCCGAACTGGCCGCAAATGAGGATCAATTCCGACACCCTGCGGGTAGTAGGGAACACGGCCTGGGACATCGGAACGACCCATGCGACGGGGCAGGGAGGTGACGAGCGCGTCAGCCACTACCTCGTCGTCCTGCGGCGTGGCATGAAAGACTGGAAGATCAACAGCTTGGCGCTGGTACCGGCAAGGAACACCGTGGGAACCGCCAACCACCCGGATTGAGCTGAATACATCACGGGTTCAGCCACCGTGACCGGAGGAGGTTTACCCGCCGGACGTGCGGAACCAAGGTCGTCAGACCGGAGGCATACGGTAGCCATCTTCCGTCCTGATCTCTAGATTTTAAGGTTCCTCCCGGACAGAGACAGGCAGGTTGAGCTTCAGCATTCAGGAACAACTTCAGCGGGCCCTGGGACATGCCTACACCCTGGAGCGCGAGCTCGGGGGCGGGGGCATGTCGCGCGTTTTCCTGGCCCTGGAGCGTTCCCTCGGCCGGCAGGTCGTGGTGAAGGTGCTCCTCCCGGAGTTAGCTGCCGGCGTCAACGTCGAACGGTTCCGGCGCGAGATCCAGCTTGCCGCGCAGCTGCAGCATCCACATATCGTCCCTCTCCTGTCGGCCGGTGAGGCTGAGGGCCTCCCTTATTTCGTCATGCCATTCGTCAGCGGAGAATCACTTCGCAAACGATTGTCACGAGAAGGGGAATTCCCGATAACCGAAACGGTTCGCATCCTCCGTGACGTGGTATCGGCGCTCGCCTACGCTCACTCGCACGGCATCGTCCATCGCGACGTCAAGCCTGATAACGTGCTCCTTTCCTCCGGTGTCGCCGTGGTGACCGACTTCGGCGTCGCGAAGGCGGTCAGGGCCTCAACCGATCCCGGCGCCACCGGCCTCACCTCGCTGGGTGTCGCTCTGGGTACCCCGGCGTATATGGCGCCGGAGCAGGCCACGGCCAACCCGCAGATCGATCACCGGGCAGACATCTACGCCCTCGGGGTCGTGGCGTATGAGCTCCTGACCGGTGGCCAACCGTTCGCCGGGCGATCGCCCCAGGCGGTGCTCGCTGCCCACGTGGTGGAAGATCCTGAGCCCGTCGAGCGACGCCGCCCAGCGGTTCCGCCGATGCTGGCGACATTAGTGAAGGATTGTTTGGCCAAGCGACCCGCAGAGCGGCCTCAGACTGCAGTCCAGGTGATGAACGTGCTCGATGCGATCGTGACTCCGAGCGGGGGCACTGCTCCAACGACAGTGGTCCGGGTGCCTGCCGTCACCCCTCGCAGCAGGAGAGGGCCGCTGGTGGCGGCGGC
>DATFFX010000068.1:0-6593 GCA_035249825.1 Gemmatimonadales bacterium
CCAAGTCCCGGCTGTTGTACCGAATGGGTCGCATCGAAAATCACCGGGGATCCGGTGGCGTCGCGCAGGCGGGCAAAGTTGCGCATATCCACCACGAGATCGCCGTAACCGAAGAAAGTGCCGCGCTCGGTTACCGCCACCTCCGATGCGCCGGCACTCCGCACCTTCTCGACAGCGCCGCGCATCGCCTCAGCCTGCAGCCACTGGCCTTTCTTGATATTGATCGGTTTCCCCGTGCGGCCGGCCGCGATCAGCAAGTCCGTCTGACGGCAGAGAAAGGCCGGGATCTGGACCACGTCCACGACGTGAGCCACTGCCGCGGCGTGGGAAACTTCGTGAATATCCGTGAGCACCGGCAGTCCGCTGGAGACTCTGGCACGCTCCAGCTGGCGCAGACCCTCTTCCAACCCCGGTCCACGGCTTCCGGCGAGCCGGGCGCGATTGGCCTTGTCGAAGCTGGCCTTCAGGCAGACGGGAATCCCCAGATCGCGCTCGATACCGGCCAGAGCATCGGCTACCCGGGACAACACGTCTCCACCCTCGATGACGCAGGGGCCGGCAATGAGAAATGGTGTCCGTGCAAATGACCAACTCATCAACGTGAGCTCTCGGCCAGCTCCTCAGCCGCGGCGCGCGCCGGGGCGCCGGCCCGGCGGCGAACGGCCGCCGCAATGAATCCCGCGAACAGTGGGTGGGGCCGGGTAGGCCGGGACTTCAGCTCCGGATGGAACTGGCAGCCGATGAACCAGGCATGATCCGGCAGCTCGATGATCTCCACCAAGCCACCATCAGGTGACTGACCGGAGAGCCGCAGCCCGAACTCGGCGAGAACGTCACGGTAGGCGTTACTGACTTCCCACCGGTGCCGATGACGCTCACTGATCTCGCTTGACCCATATGCCTGCGCCGCCCGCGAGCCCGGCCGAAGCCGGGCGGTGTACGCGCCGAGCCTCATGGTGCCGCCCAGCTCCGAGACCTCCCGTTGCGACTGCATCAGTGAGATGACCGGCGTCTCGCAGTTCGGCTCGAACTCGGTGCTGTTGGTATCGGGAAGATGGCAGACATTGCGGGCGAACTCGATGATCGCGACCTGCAGACCGAGACAGATCCCGAAGAACGGCAAATCATTCTCTCGAGCCCACCGCACCGCCTCGACCATTCCCCCGACGCCGCGTTCGCCGAAGCCGCCCGGAATGAGAAGCCCATCGCACCCGCTGAGCAGACGCCGGGCTGCCGCCTGGTCGGTGAATTGATCACTGGCCAGCCACTCGATCTCGACCTTGGCTTCGCTCGGGATACCGCCATGGATGAGCGCCTCCTGCACCGACTTGTAGGCGTCCTGAAGATTGGTGTACTTACCCACGACGGCGATACGCACCTGGTGCGTCGGGTGCAGGATGCGCTCGGTCATGATCCTCCACGGCTGGAGATCCGGCTCCTTCGTCTCCAGGCGCAGCCGCTCACAGACCTCACGATCCAGGCCCTGCTCGAAGAACCGCACCGGGATTTCATAGATCGACTTCACATCCGGACTCTCGATCACGCAGCCGAAGTCCACATTGCAGAACAGTGCGATCTTTCGCTTGATCTCGGCGGCCAGTGGCTGCTCGCTCCGGCAGATCAGGATATCGGGCTGAATTCCGATCTGCATCAGCTCTCGGACCGAATGCTGGGTGGGCTTGGTCTTGAGCTCTCCCGCAGCGGCGATATAGGGCACCAGAGTGAGGTGGATGAAGAGCGCGTTGTCCCGGCCGACCTCCTGGCGGAACTGCCGGATGGCCTCGAGAAACGGGAGTGACTCGATGTCACCCACCGTCCCGCCGATCTCGGTAATCACCACATCGTGACCCGGAGCGGTCCTGCGAATCGCTCCCTTGATCTCATCGGTGATGTGGGGGATCACCTGCACGGTAGACCCGAGATATTCACCCCGGCGCTCCTTGTTGATCACAGCCTGATAGATGCGGCCGGTGGTTATGTTGTTCTGTCTCGACAAGGAGCGGTCGATAAATCGCTCGTAGTGCCCCAGGTCGAGATCAGTTTCCGCACCATCATCCGTGACGAACACCTCGCCATGCTGAAACGGCGACATCGTTCCCGGATCGACGTTGATGTAGGGATCGAACTTTTGCATCGTCACGCTCAGTCCACGTTCGACGAGCAGTCTACCAAGTGATGCGGCGGCGATGCCCTTTCCCAGAGAGGACACTACGCCGCCGGTGACGAAGATGTATTTGGTCGCGTTCGGACCCGTGGTCATTAGACCTGCCCTTGATAAGTGTGCCAGTGGGCTTCTGCCCGTCGGAGATCGTCGGCCGTATCTACCCCCGGCAGGGCCGATCGCTGAAGCCTGGCCACGCCGATGGTCATCCCGTGGTGCAATGCCCGGAGCTGCTCCAGCCGCTCGGCCTGCTCGGCCGGGGCCGGCGGCAATGTGACCCACCGGGCGAGCGCGGCCCGGGTATATGTGTAGATGCCGATGTGCTGCCAGTAGAGGTCATCGGCGGCGTTGTCGAGATCTCGCCGGTACGGGATGACAGACCGGGAGAAGTACAATGCGCGGCCCCGAGCGTCTGTCACTACTTTCACCCGGCCCGGATCCCCGACAAGACTCACATCGAGTGGCGCCGCGGCAGTTCCGACCTCATCGCCCTGCTCGATACGAGCCAGGGCCCCCGCGAGCGCATCGCGTGACACGAACGGCTCATCACCCTGGATATTGGCCACGGTATCGAACCCCGCGAACTCGGCGCGTGCGGCTACCTCGGCGACCCGGTCGGTTCCAGTCTCGTGTGAGCTTTCGGTGAGTACCCCACGGACACCTGCCCGCTCAGCGACCTCGATCACCCGATCGGAATCAGTAGCCACGACCAGCTCATCGGTGAGCCGATGCTCCAGCACACGCTGGATGACCCGGGTGATGAGCGGCTCACCTGCCAGAGACTGAAGCGGTTTGTTGGGGAGGCGGGTGGAGCCGAGACGAGCCGGAATCACGCCCAGGACGCGCATCACGGAAGCTAATAAGGAGAGGGACGCGAGTCAAAAGTTGTGCCGCGCACCTGCTGAATCAGAACCCAGGGGCTAGAAGATTGTACGTCAAAGAGTTAGACAGTGCTCGCCTGAAAGCCGGGAGCCGGGATTCCAGCGAGCTTGAGGAAGTTGGCAAGCAGTTGTTTACCGTGTGCGGTGGCCACCGATTCGGGGTGAAATTGGACCCCGTACACGGGAGCGCTCCGGTGGCAAAGCGCCATGATCTCCTGGCCGGGCTCACGGTCACTGGACCACGCAACGGTCTCGAGCTGGTCAGGCAAGCCGTCAGGCGACACGACCAGAGAGTGGTATCGCATGACCTCTACCGGCGAGGGGATGTCCTGGAACAGCGGATGTCCGGTGTGACATACCATGGTGGTCTTTCCGTGCATCAGGCGTCCGGCGCGGACGACCCGGCCACCGAATGCCTCGCCGATGGCCTGATGCCCCAGACAGACTCCGAGCACAGGAACTCGGCCGGCCGCTGCCCTGACGAGGGGAATCGAGATACCCGCATCCCCCGGCGTACCCGGTCCAGGTGAGATCACAATAGCGTCAGGGCCCAAGGCGAGGGCCGACTTCGCCGTCAACGTGTCGTTGCGGTAGACCAGCGGGTCCGCACCAAGCTCACCGGCGTACTGAACCAGGTTGTAGGTGAAGCTGTCGTAGTTGTCGAGGACGAGGAGCATGCGTGAAGCTACTGCGAAGCCATGGAGTCGGCCATCTGACTGAGCACGCTACGCACAGAATCGGCTCGGCGCCTTCCTTCCGCTCGCAGCGAGTCCCGCATTCGCCGCTTCAGGACCAAGGCGGATCCCGCCGGCGCCTGCTCGGCCGCCAAGGCCGACTCGGCCTCCGCCTCCATCACCGCCTCTGCCTGTGCTTCAGCGATCGCCTCCGCTGAATCCTCTCCGAAGTCGAGATTCTGAAGCTCATCGACGAGGTCCTGAGACAGGTAGAGCGGCACGGTGACATCTCCCGGGTGGAACACCGCCTGCCCGTACCTCACCATGGAGCTGTCGGCTGCCGGATTCTCCGCACACCAGAACGTGCTCGCTTCGATCCGGCGCGGGCCATCCTTGCTGTCCAGGTTGGCGGCCAACTGACAACCCTCGAGCCCCCTGGCGAGCATGGAATCGCTGAGTTCTACCTCCAGTTCAACGCTGGTGACGTGGCGGGGCGTGGCACGCTCCAGGGTGACGCGCTCCAGCGTTCCCAACTTGTCACCGCCGAGAGTGAATGGAATGAAGGCCAGAGGAATACTCAACGGCCCACTCCCTTCGACGACACCTTTGACGCTGCCGAGACCCCGGTGAATCAGGGCCCGCGCCAGCATGCCCACAATGAAGATGGCCAGCGCACCGAGGGCGATACGCATCCAGTAGTTTCTCATAGATTCCGCCCTCCAGGACGGCGGGTGATATGTTTCGCCCTACGTGACGACCCCGAAATCCGGAAAGTTTCAGCGACAAGCCCGAGGAAACCCGTGATCGAAGTCGAGGGACTGCAGAAGCTGTATGGTGACTTCCCCGCGGTCCAAGGGCTTTCCTTTCGGGTGGGTGCCGGTGAGGTGCTTGGCCTGGTGGGGCCAAACGGTGCCGGAAAAACTACCACGATCCGAAGCCTGGCCGGCATCATCATCCCGACCGCCGGCCGTATCCGCATCGCAGGCCGGGATCTCGCCGAGGACCCGGTGGGCGCCAAGGCGGAGCTCGCCTTCATTCCCGATGAGCCTCATCTGTTCGAGTATCTCACGGTGGAAGAGCATCTCCGGTTCATTGGAAGGCTCTATGGAGTGGCCGAGGTCAACGCCCGCATTCCGGTCCTGCTCGAGGAAATGAACCTGAACGAGAAGCGCGGTGCGCTGCCGGGTGAGCTTTCACGAGGGATGAAGCAGAAACTCGCCATTGCATGCGGCCTCCTCCACGAGCCTAAGGCGTTGCTCCTTGACGAGCCGTTGACGGGACTCGATCCGGTGGGAATCCGGCGTATGAAGGCCACGATCATGAGGCGAGCCGCCGGAGGGTCGGCAGTCATCCTCAGCTCGCACCTGCTTCACCTGGTCGAAGAGATTTGCACGCGTCTGCTGGTCATGCAGCAGGGACAGGTGGTGGCGTTTGGAACGATGGCAGAGATCATCGCCAGCCGGCCCAGCCTTCGCACCCGCAGTCTGGAAGATGTTTTTCTTGCCCTGATAGGCCAGGAAGAGGCATCCGAGGCGTGATCCGGATGTTCGCATACCTCGCCTGGAGGTCGGCCTACAATCGGACCGCCCGACAACTTCGCCATCTGCGAAGCCCACGGTACGTGGCCGCCCTGCTGTTCGGGCTGGTCTATCTCTGGTTTATGGTGGCGGCGCAGCGCCCCACGCCGGTCACGGGAGAGCTGGCAAACGTGCGCTGGGTGGAGCTAGTTGGCGCCATCGGGCTGCTCGGAGTTGTGGCCTGGGGCTGGGTTTTCGGTGTTGAGCGCCGCGTACTCACGTTCACACCGGCCGAGGTCACCTTTCTCTTTTCAGGCCCGGTCTCCCGACGCGGGCTGATCCAGTTCAAGCTGCTCCACAGCCAGCTCTTCATCCTGTTCAATGCACTCCTCTGGACTCTGATTCTGTCCCGCGAGCGCTTCGGGGTTTCGCCGTGGCTCCGCGTCATCTCGATCTGGGTACTCCTCACGACCCTGTCGTTCCACCGGCTGGGCGCCTCCTTCGTTCGCACCAGCCTCGCCGAGCACGGACGGCTCGGTGTGCGCCAGCGTGTGGTGTCCCTCGTGGTGCTCGGAGTTGTGCTCATCGCCTTGACATGGAGCATCGCCGAAGCCGCTCCGTATCTGGCCGGAGGCAGTGATGACAGTCCCCTCGTGTTTCTGCGGGCGCTCGGTGAGGCCGCAGCCCAACCATTACCGGCCGCGCTGACTTACCCATTCCGGGTCATGATCCGGCCTCTGCTGGCGAGCAGCTCCTCCGAGTGGCTCAGTGCTCTCTGGCCCGCCCTGATCCTCTTGCTGTTGCATTATGTCTGGGTGATTCGATCGGATACTGCGTTCGAGGAAACGGCAGCGGCGGTGTCCCTCCAGAGAGCCCAGGTGCTCGCCGACCGCCGGGCCGGGCGAACCCATGCCCCGCGAGCCTCGGCGCGAGTCACTGCACCCCTGTTCCGGCTGGCGCCAGAGGGATGGCCTGCCGGCGCCATCCTGTGGAAGAATATCGTGGCGGTTACCAGGACTCGACGGGTCCGGCAGGTTGCGCTCGCGCTGCTGGTATGGGGCGCCATCGTCGCGGTCTTCTCATTCGACCCGGACGGCACGCTGACGGAGATCGCCGGCTGGTTTGCGGTCACCTGGGCCGGAGCAATGGCGGTCATAGGACCGCAATGGGTGCGGAACGATCTCCGGGGCGACTTGTTGAAGCTCGATCTGCTGCGAAGCTACCCGCTTCGGGGCGGCTCCGTGGTGATGGCAGAAGTCACCGCATCCGCTCTGGTGCTTACCATCATTCAGTTGACGTTGCTGGTAATCGCTTACCTCGCATTTGCAGGCGACCGGCTCATGGAACCCGACCTGCAGGG
>DATFFX010000069.1:0-4655 GCA_035249825.1 Gemmatimonadales bacterium
GATCAGGGGCCTGCGCCTGAAGGTCTGATGGAGTAATCGTCACGACCGCGATTCCCGCGGCACTGGCCAGGGTGCGAAGGCTTCTGAGGGGTAGAGGGGGCAGCACGGGAGTTTTCGACAACCGCATTGAAAAAGACATCATGCAAGCCTCGTTACTGCACTCTATTGGGCGGTGCCGCCATCCTGAGCACCGGCGAGGGGCGGCAGGGAGGGATTCGCCCTAGGAGACGCCAATGATCTCGACCGGCCCACACCGGCCGACGAGTAGATTCGGGCCCGCTCCAGGAGAAAGTCACGGATCCCATCGTACACACCCCGAGCATACCGCCGAGTGCCGGCCACAGTTCGTAGCGCCGCCTCCTGCTCCGGCAAGATCATGAACATTCCCTCGGTCAGGACCGAGGGGAGCCACGTCGCGCGGATGACAGCGAAATCGCCGCGGCTGATACCCAGATCGGGGAGCCCCAGCCGGCGAACCAGGGTGCGCTGCACAGCGGAGGCAAGCGGCAGGCTGCGAGGCTGATTATAGAATACGCTGGTCCCGTGATTCGTGAAGGGATTGATCCCATCCGGCAGGGCATTGTTATGAATCGAAACGAGTAGCTCCGCCCCGGACTCTTCAGCAAGTTCTACTCGGGGCCACAAATCGATGGCGGAATCGGAGGTTCGAGTCATCCTGACCTTGGCGCCTGCGGCCTCGAGCAAACTTCGAAGCTGGCGTGCAACCGCCAGGTTGGCATCGGCCTCACGCAAGCCGGTGGGTCCCGTGGAACCGAACGGTGGGTGCCCGGCGTCAATGGCGATAACCCGGCCCCGGAGCGGATTGCCAACCCTGAGGTTGGGGGGGCGGCGAATCTCGAGCAGCAAATCGTTGCGGCTCCAGCGGGCCCGGTAACCCCAGACCGGGGATGACAGATCTATTGTTAGAGTGACTTCCTGGCGCCGACTCTGTGCCCGGCTCAGCTGACGAACGAGCGAATCAGTTCCATACCGCATCCAGTCTACGTCGCCCACCGCACTATAGAAGGTGATCGCCAGGCTTCGCTCACTCTCCGCTATCTGGAATGGCACCCGCTGCGTAACCGGAATCCGCAGTACCGTCCGGTCCCGAGCGGGCGTCAGAGTAACGGAGCCTACCACCGCCGAAGGCTCGGGCAGTCCACGGGGGAGCGCCAACGCGTCCGCCACCGGCACCCATGCCTCAGCGCTCGGCGATAAACGGATGCGAAGGTCCTCATTGATGCGTGCCGTAACTGATGCTCGCGTGCCGGTGGGAAAGAACCAGGCGTAGGTTCCACCCGGAGTCGCGCGGCCAGGAGTAAGGCTGTCAGTCTTGCCCTGCGCGGCCGTGTCGTCATCGAACTGGGTCACAATTGGAAGCGTGTCCAGCAGTGCTACCTGCAGCGGCCATCGTAGTCTGATGGTGTCACCGGCAAGAGCGACCTCCACGGTTGCCCAGGAGCTGTCTGGAGAGACGAGCTCTGCGTAGGGAGCCGGACAGGGCACCCCAGTGACGCACCGGAGTGCGGCTCTGGCGAGCACTTTAATCAGCGACGCTGTTGGTCCCCGCAGCACCGGACCGGCATCGGGA
This sequence comes from Gemmatimonadales bacterium, assembly GCA_035249825.1. GTDB lineage: Bacteria > Gemmatimonadota > Gemmatimonadetes > Gemmatimonadales > GWC2-71-9 > CAVVWJ01. The sequence continues at coordinate 1,592 of DATFFX010000069.1, forward strand.
CCAATAGTGCGCCCTCGAACGACTCCGACATACCTGACCTCGTCGGGCGTCCGGAGCCGGGTAGTATCGGTATCGAAGGCACGCAGGGCGGGCAGGACTTCCTCTGCCCGTGTTTGGGGCAGCAGGCGTATCGGCCTTCCGTCAGGTAGATGCACCCGTACATTCGCACCTTCAGCGGCCCGCACGGACAAGGTGAGATACTCGCTCCTCGGCAGCCAGACCTGGCCCTGCGGCGTGAGTGACACCGAATCTATCCATGCCTCGCCAACGCTGAGTGGCCGAGGGAGCGAGGCCTGGTCCCGCCTGACCGGGTACAGCAGTACTGCGGTATCCCTGGCGGTTCTGGCCTCGATCCTGAACTGCATCAGCGTGTCAGGCGGGAACGGAATCCAGGCGAGCCAGGCCCCGTTCGGCCAAACGCGGACCGGATATCCATTGATAGTCACTCGCGTCTTGGCCGATGCTACCGATCCGAAGAGGAAACTGGAATCCCGAACCCGGACCAAATCCGTGGGCGAGGGATAAACCACCCGAAGTCCGACCGGGTCCTGCACTGCGGGAGCAGCGTGGAGCTCCGTCCAGTTCATCGGTGAGGGGGCAACGTCGATGTCCCTGGAGGCCATGGCTGCGGGGTTGGGAAACGAAGCGGGGCGAGAGCAGGCCACCACGGCGGTGAGGAGCCACAGTGGATAGCCGAAAAGTCTAATGACATGCATTGATGCAAGGTAAACGGCCACTATAACTTACGCCAAGGCAGCGTTGACGGTCCCCCCACAGCTTCCTAGATTCGTCAGACCTCGAACCGCCGTAACCGGCGGAAGGAACTCTCGTGTGACTCTGCCAGGTGCCGCCGGTCGCCCCCGCTCAGACGATCGTTGGAGATGTTCCATTCCTTCGAGAAGCGCGTGAAGCAGGGTGCCGTGCGTGTCTCGGTCTTCGGCAAGACCGACCTTGGCCGCACCCGCGAGCACAATGAAGACACGTTCCTCGTCGCCGACCTGAGCACCGGAAACTCCAGCCTTCAGCCTGAAGTCCGCTGTCATGAAATCGGCGCTCGCGGCTCGCTCTTCATGGTGGCTGATGGCATGGGAGGAGCCGCTGCCGGCGAGCTGGCCAGCGCCATGGCCGCCGATCTCATCTATCGCCACATGGCGACTGCATGGGCCAGTGATGCCGGCGACACACCCGACCAGTTTGCCTACCGCATGCGGGAAGCAGTCGAGCTCGCGAACGCGCAGATCCACTCCTATGCCCGCGAGCACCCTGAAGTGCGTGGGATGGGTACCACCGTTACGGCAGCGGGCGTACTCCAGGACAACCTCTATCTCACACAGATCGGTGACAGTCGGGCTTACCTCGTGCGCGGCAGCGAGGCCTTTCAGCTCACCAAGGATCAGAGCCTCATGCAGCGTCTCGTGGACGCCGGGGAGCTTACCCAGGATGAAGCGGAACACAGTGAGCGGCGCAACATAATCCTGCAGGCGCTCGGACCGGACCCTCGGGTGAAGGTGGATCTCACCCGCCAGGCTATCAGGCGAGGCGACACGCTGATCCTGTGTTCTGATGGTCTTTCAGGGATTGTGCGGCGGGAGGAGTTCGCCCAGATGGTGAGCGAGCACGCCGATCTTCCCTCGCTGTGCTCCGCGCTGATCGACCTCGCCAATGAGCGGGGAGGGCCCGACAACATCACGGTCGTTACCGCCCGCTTTGAGGGCGAGGGTTTGCGGGACCCCAGCGGATCGGAAGGCGTGGGGCATGAGCGATATCAGCCCGCCAACAGCACGACACCTCCCGAAGCGGTAACCCCCGTTCCCGAACTGCATCGAAACAATACCCCGACCCTCGAGACCAGCTCGGAGAGATTCGCGCAAACGCCGGCGTCACTCGACCTCATCCGCACTGCGGCACTTGTGCTGATCACGATGGGTGTGCTCCTGCTATTGCTTGCGGTGTGGCGGTAACCCCACTCAAGACAGCAACAGATCAGGGAACGCTCGCGGGGGTGGACGCTCCCCTGCGGGTCCGGCTCGCCTGGCTGGCCGCGCTGTCCTTCGCATCCGGTTTCCCCTTCGGGTTGGTGAACGAGACCCTGCCGGTTTATCTGCGCACCCACGGGGCTGGACTGATCGAGATCGGCCTGATCAGCGCGGTCAGCTTTCCCTGGACTTTCAAGTTTCTCTGGGCACCGCTGGTAGATCGCATGGGCAGTCGCCGGCAGTGGATCGTAGCATGCCTGGGCGGATTGACTCTCTTGACGCTCGTGCTGGGTACGATCGACCTCGGAGACCTGGCACGCTGGTTCTGGCTGATCCTGGTGTTGATGGTCACCCTCTCTGCTACGCAGGATGTCGCGATTGACGCCTACACGATCGAGGCTACCAGCACTCGCGAGCTGGGAGTGGCGAATTCGGTGCGGATCGCAGCGTATCGGGTGGCGATGTTCACCGCCGGCGGGCTGTTGATCTGGCTGGCGGGCCGAAATGGCTGGCCGATCTCGTTTGTGGTCGGCGCCGGCATGATTGGAGCCCTGACGGTCGCCGCGCTTTTCATTCCCGAGCCCAAGCGCGTAGTAGCGTCGACCGTATCGATCTGGGAGCCATTGCGGGCACTTCTCGCTCGGCCCGGCATCTGGGCGGTGGTGGTTTTCGCGTTGTTGTTCAAGATCGATATCTATGCGATGGAGCCCATGACGCGCCCGTTCTGGGTGGATCGCGGCTTCACCCTGGAGGAGATCGGCGCCATTCTCACCCCCGGCCGGATCATCGCCACGATCTCAGGTGCGGTGCTCGGAGGTTTGCTCACCACCAAAGTCGGGATTTTTCGGGGACTCTGGACCCTCGGGATCGTGCAGGCCTTATCGAGCCTCGGCTACGCAGCGGTCGCGAGCGTGCCGGCATCCAAGCCGCTCATTATCACGGCAGCACTGTTCGAGAACTTCGCTCATGGATTGGGTACGGCGGCGTTCCTGGCATTTCTCATGTCGGTCTGCGAGCGCCGGTACGCCGCGACTCAATTCGCGGTTCTCTCGGCATTGCTGGCCTTGAGCCGAACGCTGGCGGGAGGT
>DATFFX010000070.1:0-5396 GCA_035249825.1 Gemmatimonadales bacterium
GGCTCCGGGCGCCCGCGACCGGTCGGTCACCAGCCTCGGTGAGCGCATGCGCCACGAGGGCCGGGATTGTGACGTGGTCCGCGTCAACCTTCCGACTGAGGGAATTCAGCCGGGCAAGTATCTGCTCAACCCCGAGACTCGCGAGGTGGCCTACCTGGTAGATCCCGGCATCGGGGGGCGGGTCCGCGAGATCAATGGCAAGCCGGTCACCAAGCTCGACTCGCCCAAGGCAACGATCATGGCGCTGGTCACCGACGGGATTCTCACCCAGCGGCTGCCATGGGGACTGGTACTGATCGGGGTCTTCCTGACCTTTGCCATCGAGCTCATGGGGCTTCAGTCGCTCCCCATAGCGGTAGGGGTGTACCTGCCGATCTCCACCTCCGCTCCCATGTTTATCGGCGGAGCGGTGCGCTGGCTGGTCGAGCGGCGGCTCAGGGGCGGCTCACGCTCCATCGCCGAAGTGGAGTCCGGTCCTGGCGTCCTCTACGCCAGCGGGCTGATTGCCGGCGGCGCGATTGCCGGGGTGACCATCGCGGCACTGGCGGCGGCAATGGTCAAGCAAGCCGAGGCGGCCCAGGTGCCGGCAGCCGAATATCTCGCCCACATTGTGGGTTTACAGGGGGCGCTCGGCGGCTTCGCGACCAGCAACCTGGTTGCCCTGGTCATGTTCGGCCTGCTGGGAGCACTGCTCTACCGGGTAGCCCGGCGATAGGATGCCCCCAGCCGCTCCGGTTTCTCCTGCCATCACCGCCAGGATCATTCATGGCGCGCTGGTCCTCGGAGTGGTGATGTTCTGGGGCGTGGCGTGGTATGTGGGAACCAACGCCTCGATGCCTGTCTCGGCGGTGCCGGACCGCCGGGTGCTGTATGTGGGCCTGACGGCCGTGAGTGCTGTTCTCTTCGGTGCGGCGATGTACACCGCAGGCAGACTGACCCCGCATGCCGGCATATCACAGGATGAGTGGTGGCGCACCAATCTCGGCCGAGCCATCGGCATCTGGGCGCTGGTGGAAGCACCCGCGCTTCTCGGCACCGTGGCGTATTTCCTGACCCATGATTTTCGCACCCTCCTGGCGCCGTTCACGGGGTTGCTGCTGTTCGTCAACTACCGGCCCAGCCGCCTCGCCGAAGGATAGGCCACGTTGTGACCGCCAGAGCGTGGCACTCCTCAAGTGGCACTCAATCCAGGACCCTCGCGCACCAACCGTACAGCTCGGGATAGTCGTGAAACCTGAATCGCTCGTCTTCCTGAAGTCACTGCTCGACACTCCAGGACCATCTTCGTTCGAGGCGGCACCGGCACGAGTGTGGCGCGCGGAGGCCGAGAAGTTTGCCGAATCGGTGCATGGCGACGTCAGCGGCAACTCCTTCGCTACCCTCAACGCTAAGGGGCGGCCCAGGCTGATGTTGGCCGGACACATCGACGAGATCGGCGTCATGGTGACTCACATAGACGCCGATGGCTTTCTCAGCTTCGATACGATCGGTGGCTGGGATCACCAGGTGTTCGTGGGTCAACGGGTCATTCTCCTCGGCAGGCACGGACCGGTGACGGGCGTGGTAGGCAAACGCGCGATTCACCTGATGGAGCGCGAGGAGCGGGAGAAGGTCTCCAAGGTCGAGGACCTGTGGATCGATGTGGGGGCTGCCAACCGTGGTGAAGCCGAGGCGCAGGTGAGAATCGGCGACCCTGGAGTGCTGGCGGCCGGCGTGCTCGAATTCCCCAACGGGCGGCTGGTGAGCCGGTGCATCGACAACCGGATTGGCGCCTATGTTGTACTGGAAAGTCTGCGCCTGTTGTCAGGCGACCGGCCAAAATCTTCTGTAACCGCGGTGGCAACGACCCGGGAGGAGATCGCTTCCTCCGGAGGTGGTGCCCGTTCATCCGCCCACCGGCTGGAGCCCGACCTGGCTATCGTGGTGGACGTAACCCACGCAACTGATTATCCGGGAATCGAGAAACGCAAGCACGGCGACTACCGGCTCGGCGGCGGCCCCACGATTGCACGCGGGGCATCGGTGAGTGAGCTGGTATTCGAGCTGCTGGTGGAGACCGCGGAAGCAGAGAACATTCCGTACACCATCGAGGCTGCATCGCGCGACACCCACACCGATGCGGAGGCCGTCTTCAACGCCCACCGGGGAGTGGCAACCGGATTGGTCTCGGTTCCGAACCGCTACATGCACAGCCCCAATGAGATGGTGGCCCTGGAGGATCTGGAGCGCACCGCGGCGCTGCTGGCCGCGTTTGCCCGACGACTCAGTGCGGAAACCAACCTGGTGCCGCGATAACTCGCCGCACCTATATTCCTCTCTTCTATGTGGCGTACCATCCTGCTCGGCGCCGCGCTGAGCGTTCCCTCGTTGGCTGACCGAGTCCACGCTCAGCACTCTCCCGAACCGCCCCGGCTGCTCGACGATGTTCGTTTCCTGAGCGACGACCACCTTCAGGGCCGGATGACCGGCTCCCCTGGCGCCGACTCGGCGGCGGCGTACCTCGCTCGCCGGTTTTCTCAAGTCGGGCTTCAGCCGGCAGCCGGAGGCTGGTTCCAGTCATTTCCGCTGCGCCGGGAAACCACCTCACGACAGACCGAGGCTGAGGCTCCACTGGGCAAGAACGTCATCGGAATTCTTCCGGGCCGAGATCCGGTGCTGCGCAACCAGACCGTCGTGATCGGCGCACACTACGACCATCTGGGACACGGCGGATTCGGCAGCCTGGATCCGGACAGTACCGGCGTAGTCCACAATGGAGCCGATGACAACGCTTCTGGTGCCGCCGTGCTGGTCCAGGTTGCGGCTCGGCTAGCGGCCTCGCCGCCAGCGCGTACCGTGGTATTCATCGCCTTCAGCGGGGAGGAGCAGGGTCTGGTGGGCTCGGCGCACTACGTCAAGCAACCGATTTATCCGCTGGCCGACATGCTCGCCATGGTCAATCTCGATATGGTGGGCCGGCTTCGGAACGGGCGGCTGATAGTGTATGGGGCGCGCAGCGCCAGGGAGTTTCCCGCGCTGCTGGACTCCCTCAACTGGTACGCCGGCTTCGACCTGAAGGCGCAAGGCGATGGCTATGGTCCCAGTGATCACTCTTCCTTCTATGCCGCCAAGCGCCCCGTGCTTCATCTTTTTACCGATCTGCACGAGGACTATCACCGCACTACCGACGATTGGCAGAAGGTCAATTACGACGGGTTGAAGCGGGTAGCCGACTTCAGTCTCGGGCTGGTCACGGCACTGGCGAATCGGACCAGACCACTGACGTTTCTCGATCAGCCCGCAGCGATGCCTGGTCACACCACAGCCGCTATCACGGGCGCCGGTTCTCCGGGATACGGTGCCTATCTGGGAACCGTCCCTGACATGACCGGGACTCCCGGTGGAGTACGGCTGGTGGGGGTGCGTACGGGCAGTCCAGCCGAGAAGGCGGGCCTTCGCGGCGACGACATCATCACCCGGATTGGCCGAATCGAAACGCCCGATCTCCAGGCCATGACAGACGCACTCCGGAGCCACAAGCCGGGTGAAGTCGTCGAGATCATGGTGCTGCGCGGAGCTGCCGTTACTACGCTCAAAGCCACATTGGGCGTACGAGGCGGCTAGCGTGCCCGCTCTCGACGGCAACCGCGTGGTGGCAGCGCTCCGCGGGGCATTTGCCCGGGAGGTCTCCCGGGAAGAGCTTCTTACAACGGCGGCGGTAAAGATTCGCGCCGCAGGCCCGCCCTATACCTCAGTCTACCTGTACATGTTGCACGGAAACGATCTGGTTCTGGAGGCATACGCCGGCCGCGAGACCGAGCATACCCGCATTCCCGTAGGCACCGGGGTGTGCGGAACTGCAGTGGCGAGCGGCGAAGACCAGAACGTTCCCGACGTGACAGCGGTGGGCAACTATCTCGCCTGCAACACCTGGACGCGCTCCGAGCTGGTCGTGTTGATCCGGCGAGGCGCTGTGATTCTTGGCCAGATAGACATCGACAGCGACGTTCCCGACCCATTCACGCCCGAGGAGGAAGCGGCGGTCAAGCAGGTGGCCGATGCGCTTGCGGTGTTGCTGTAGGACGCAAAGCACTGGAAAAAGCTTTGCACGGATGAACCGGGATCGACAGCACGGATTGCTCCGGGTGCGGCATGTAGCTCCTTTTCTCACGTAAGAATGCGTTTGTTGTCAACAGCACACCGGCAGGGTTTGTACTGTCGGAAGCTCCTGCAAAGAGCTCTTATATTCGACGGCGCTGAACTCAACGGGTGCGCTGTTGATCAAAAGCTCCTATAGCCGGAGGTGACTCTGGAGCGTTTCGGGTCGAGGAACAATCAAACGTTTTCATCAGTATTCATCCGTGCCAGCCTTTTGCGAAAGGCCGGCCGCGGCGCTGGAGATGAGGAACGGAGCGTTGCCCGAACCACATACCCGCACCCGCGAGATCCGCGGCATTACCCTCTTCGAGCGCCGGATCGGCAGCGGCCCACCAACGATCGTTCTCCATGGCGGCCCCGGTGCCCATCATGACTACCTGCTCCCCGGCTTCGACGCGCTCGCACGCGGCCGCGAGCTGATCTATTACGACCAGCGCGGCGGGGGCCGTTCCCAGGTTTCTCGTGATGTTCCCGTGGGCTGGAAAGAACAGGTGGCCGATCTAGAGGAGCTTCGGCAGCAGTGGGGGCTGAACCAGCTCACAATCACGGGATATTCCTGGGGCGGGCTCCTGGCCCTGCTATACGCTATCGAGCACCCCACGCGAATCCAACGCCTGGCCTTGGTGTCGCCCGCTCCCGCATGGAAGGAAGCCAGAGAGGAGTTCGAGCGCCGATTCAACCAGCGGAACCTCGCTCCGGAGCTGCAACGCATGCGAGCCGAGCTCCGTGAAAGTGGCCTGCGAGAGAGCAAGCCGGACCTGTATTCCCGGCGATTGTTCGAGCTCTCGGTTGCCCCGTATTTTCACAGCCCGGAGAGAGCACGCGACCTCACTCCGTTTCGGGTGACCGGCCGCACTCAGCAGGAAGTCTGGGCCAGCCTGGGTGACTACGATCTCCGGCATTCACTGGCCGGATTCAAGGTTCCCGCCATGGTTCTTTCCGGCCTGAGTGATCCCATCCCACTCGAAAGCACCCGCACCGTTGCGCAGCTGCTGGGTGCCCAACTCCACATCCTGCCGGAGTGTGGCCATGTCCCATACGTAGAGGCGTTCGATGAGTTCGTGGAATTGCTGGATGGGTTTCTGGAGAAAGGGTCGGGCTAGGAGCAATCAGCTATTAGCTATGAGCTATTAGCTATGAGCTGGGAGCTATAAGCTCTGACTCCGAACCCATTGAGCTATCCAGGGTCGATGGTCGATTTCCTCATCCTGAGCGCAGCGAAGGACCTGTCCCGGTACTGCTAGGCCCCCTGCGCTCGA
>DATFFX010000071.1:0-9460 GCA_035249825.1 Gemmatimonadales bacterium
GGTGCCCCGATTCGTCTGGCGATCTCGGTGTAACTCACCGTGGCGCCAGGCGGGATCTCCTGGAGCGCCTGCCACACGCGACGCTGGAACGCGGTTCCTCGAACGTCGAGCGGCAGATCGATGCCCACTCGCGGGGCCTCGACCAGTCCGACGACACGGGCCACCAACTTCTCGAACTCCGAGTCTCCGCCGATGAGCGTGGCCCTGGGGAATCGATCCTGGAGATCGCGCACCAGGGCATCCGGATCATCGCCCAGCAGGATGGCACATACCCCGAGCTCGCTCCGGGCCACCAGAATGGACCCCAGCGAGCACTCGCCCACGGCAAACCGGATATCCGCGTCGGCACCCCCGGTTCGATAGATGCTGGGTGTCATTCCCAGCACCTGGCGAGACTCACCATAGAATTGCCCGTTCGAGCTGTACCCCGAGTCGTACATGGCAGCGGTAACGGTACGACCTCGTCCCAGCTCCCGCCGGACACGCTCACCCCTGTGGGCAGCCGCGTACCCCCGGGGAGTCAGTCCCGTGACCGCCTTGAATACGCGGTGAAAGTGGAAGGCACTCATGCCCGCGTGGCCGGCCAGCTGTTCCAGCGACGGCTCATCGGCCGAATCCTCGATCAGCCGGCAGGCCTCGATGACCTTCGCGGCATGCTGCTCGGAGATGGAGCGCTGGTCCGGCTTGCACCGTCTGCAAGGGCGGAAGCCCGCCTGTTCGGCCTCCTGGCGAGTCGCGTGAAAACGGACGTTCTCGGGTCGGGCCCGCCGGGCGGCGCACGACGGCCGGCAGTACACCCCTGTCGTCCTGACCGAGTAGAAGAAGGAGCCGTCTGCCTGGGCGGACCGGGCCAGAACCGCGGCCCAACGCGGATCCCGCTCGGTGGCCGCCGCCAGCTCTAGCTTACCTGCTGATAACCTCATAGAATCTCCCTCTCCACGATCTGAACGAAACTGTCGTCTAACGAGCATAAGTGTAAGGGCTGCCGCAGCCCCCCGCACTCCGATTCTTGCGCTCGAATCGCGCAGGAGCCGTCCACCGGCCGGGTACGATCCTGGAGGACAAATGCTGTACCGTGTGTTGGGTGCCGCCTGCCTCGCCATGGTGTCCGGCTCCAGCCTCGAGCAAATCCGTTCCAACGACAATCGGACCTCGGCTGGCAGGCTCAGCGGTGGAGTGCTGTCGGTGAACCTGATCGCCGCTCCCGGCGTCTGGTTTCCCGAGGAGAAGGAGGGCCCAGGGCATGAGGTGTATGCCTTCGGCGAGCGAGGGCGCGGGCTCTCGAATCCCGGGCCACTGCTTCGAGTGCCCGCCGGCACAGAGATCAGGGCGACTATTCGCAACAGGATTCAACACCGGCCTCTCCAGGTCCACGGCCTGCATGACCGGCCTGGCGTCGCGACAGTGCTGACCGTACGACCCGGTGAGACCAGAACGGTTAGATTTCGGGTCAGTGTCCCCGGTACGTATTTCTATTGGGGCTCGACGCGAGGGGCCGGCAAAATCCGCGACCGATTCGGGCCCGAATCACAGCTCACCGGTGCCCTGATCGTTGACAGCGCCGGCGCCGTTCCGGATGACCACGTGTTCGTCATCGGGGTGGAGGACGATTCAGGCTCGCTCCCCGGAGACCGGCACATCCGTGCCGCTACCATAAATGGGCGCTCCTGGCCGCATTCTCAGGTCGCGACAGTCACCGCGGGTGACACAGTGCGGATGCGCTGGATCAATGCATCCGATCGCGGCCATCCCATGCACCTGCATGGCTTCTACTTCACGGTAGAAGGGCGTGGTGACATCGCTCATGATACGCTCTACGACGCTGCCCGGAAGCGGCTCGCCGTCACGGAGCTGATGCTTCAGGGACAGACGATGTCGGTCACCTGGGTGGCGGAGCGTCCCGGCAACTGGCTTATGCACTGCCATATGGCAGCGCACATGTCGCCCGAGCTGCGCGGCCGTCGCGTTCCAATGTCTCACCACCAGAAGCCGCACAATCACACTATGCAAGCCATGGCCGGATTGGTGGTCGGCTGGCGGGTACTGCCGAGAACACCTGGGCCTACCACAGACGATCTCGCGACTGGTGACCGTCGAAATCTTCGTTTGTTGGTGCAGGCGGTGGCCGGCCGGTACGGCGCCAATCCTGGCCTTGGGTTCGTGCTGCAGAATGGGCCCGATGCTCCCCCACCCGACTCAGTGGTAATTCCGGGACCACCGATCGTACTGACGCGGGGTGAGCCGGTTCAGATCACCGTCTTCAATCGGCTTCCCACCCCCACTTCGATACACTGGCATGGCATCGAGCTGGAGAGCTACTTCGATGGCGTGTCCGGCTGGAGCGGCAACCAGCAAAGAACCTCACCTCACGTCGAGGCAGGCGATTCTTTCGCCGTCCGGTTCACCCCGCCGCGGTCAGGCACGTTCATCTACCACTCGCACTTCGATGAGGAGCGCCAACTGAGTTCGGGGGTATACGGGCCGCTCATTGTGCTCGAGCCAGGCGCCAGGTACCAGCCGGAGACGGATCGTGTCTGGTTGCTGAGTCAAGCGGGACCGGCCCGCCGCAAAGCGCCGATCACCCTGAACGGGTCGCGTACGCCGGTGCTGGATCTTCAGGCCCAGCGGCTTCACCGGATACGGCTCATCAACATCAATCCGACGCTTCCCCTCACCATCTCGGTTCTCGCCGATTCCCTACCGATACAGTGGAAGATCGTGGCCAAGGACGGCGCCGATCTACCGCCGGCACAGGTGGTGATGCGGCCCGCGAAACAGATAATAGCGGTTGGCGAAACCTATGATTTCGAACTCGCTCCGGAAGCCGCCGGCGAGCTGCGCCTGCTTGCGACTGATCCTGCCGGACATGTGCGGTTATCAGGCATCGTTCGCGTGGGACCGTCCAACAGCGCGCTGGGCGCAGGACAGCCTTAACAGTCCGGGCCATTCAGAAAAAAAAGGGGCGCCCGAAGGCGCCCCCGTTTAGCTGTTGACTGCGATCTATCGCTCGGCTCTCTCGGCGATGCGCCGGCCCGCAAGCGCGGCGTTGGGATTGACACCGACCTGGGTGGCGATCCGCCTGGCCATCTCCATGTGCTCTTCCAACGTGGGGAGCCCACGGTTGACCAGTGTACGCACCGGAGCTGAACGAGCAGAACGTCCTTCGTTGCGCCAATAGTTCAGATAGCCATTATGGCTCTGGATCATGAACGTCATGTAAGCGCGGTCGAAGGCTCGGCCGGACAGCTTTTCCAACCGGTCGAGCTCTGATTTGTGCTCAGGGCCCATTCCTGACTTGTATGGCATGTTGTTACGCGACGCCATGTTGTTCCACTGCTCCTGGAAGGCGCCGTGATCTCGTTCCATCCGCTCGCCGAAGCGCTTGACGTCTGAATCGCGGCCCTTCTCCTGCGCCAGGCGGCCGAGGCGCACCTGGAGGAAGTGGCTGGCATCCACGTTGCGAATGAACTTGGCATCGGCACGGACGTTGCCCCGGTCACCCCGCCCGGTGTCGGCAGCAATAGTTCCTACCGTGTCGGCCCCGATCCGGCTGGCAACCTGTTGGGCGGAGGTGAGTTGCTGCTGAAAATACGGGAGACTGCGGGCGGCGAGATCGCGTACCGCAGCGGATTGCGCAGCGCGCCCCCGGGTCTGGAGTGCGTTCACGTGCGACTGATGGTTCTGTATTTCGGTGGATACGTAGGCGCGATCAAAATCCTTACCTGACAGCCTCTGCAGCTGTGCCAGCTGTTCCTGTTGCTGCGGCCTGATGGCGCTACTGAACGCCAAGCCGTTTCTCCAGGCCAGCTCACGCCATTGTTTCTGCAGCCAGTCTTGACCAGTGATCATCTTCTGCGCGAGTTGCCTCACTCCGGGCTCCGAAGCTTTGCTCGCCGCGAGCTGGGCAAAACGTACTGTTGCATTGTTGGCGGCGTTCAGGTCGTTGATGAAGACGCTATCGGCCCGTACATCGGTTCCCTGAGCACCAACCTGCGGAGTTGGCTGTCCCGGCTGGGGCTGCTGACCCGGCGGAGTCGTAACCACAGAAGTCGTATCAGTCGGAGTACCAGCAGCCGCCGTCATATCACTACCTACCTGGCCACCGATCTGTTGTGCCAGCGTCAAGTGCTCCTGGAGCCGGGCCAGGTCGGCCTGAATCAGCTGGCGGAACTCGGCGGAGTGCCCCACGCGCAGCTCGTTCTGGAACAGGTTGACGTTGTTGCGGTGACTCTGAACCATCATGCCCATGTACTGACGATCGAACTCGGCCCCCGACAGGTTTCTCAGCTGCTCGACCTGCGCGATCTGCTGCGTATTCGGATCGGCCTTGAACTCAAAATCGTTCTTCTTGGCCAGCGCCATCCACTGCTTCTGCATGGAGGTGTGATCGACCACCATACGCTGGGCAAACTGCTTCACCGAGGTGTTCGCCGCCTTGGTCTGTGCAGTCTGTCCCAGTCGGACCTCCACCAGGTTTTCAGCCGCCAGGCGGTTGATGAACTGCTGCTCCGAAGTTCGGAAGGCTGTTTCCTGGGCCTGTACTGTATTCGAACCGACGGCCCCCAAGGCGATCATCAGCCCACCGGCAGCCCCCGCCATAAGTGTTCGCATCGACATTACCGACTCTCCTTTGTATGCCCTTATGCTGGAACAATTTGTGGGCTAGTTCTATGATCCTCCGAATCCTCACGATGATACTTCCGAGGACCGCCCAGAGATGTGACTACTAGCACATTGAGTTTGTTAAGTAATGCCCTGGCGGATATCCGCATCTCTTGCCAGTGTTGAATCGGCAGCGCCGGTGCTGCCCCGGTCCGAGGAGGTTTGTGATGGCTCGATGCGAGGTGTGCGGCAACGATTATTACCTGTCATTCCAGGTAATCGCGGCCGGCCAGACTCATACGTTCGACAGCTTCGAGTGCGCCGTTCATAAGCTGGCGCCGGTCTGTGACCACTGCGGGTGTAAGATCATCGGCCATGGCATCGAGGCGCAGGGGACTTTCTACTGTTGTGCTCATTGCGCCCGGGAGGTGGGCGTAACGGCAGTGGCGGATCACGCCTGATCCGGCCAGGCCGGTATCGGGCTACGCCACCCAATCCCAACGATGCACCTGGGAAAGCCGCGGGATCGCCGCCCTTCGCTGCGGTCAGGGAAGGCTCACGGCCGCTCGCGATGACTGATCAATGGCTGGCTATTGACTGTCGCCGATGCCAACTGTGATGCTGCGCCACTTTCCCTGGTTGAACCGCAAGACGCTGAGGACGCAGCGAGTGAAGTGGCCGATGAGAATCGCGATCCAGATGTGGAGCGCCTGCAGGGTTCCGGTCTGCTGGATCACGAAGCAGATCCCGAGCGGCACCAGGACCTGGGAAACGATCGAGATGTAGAGCGGGCTCTTGGTATCTCCGGTTCCCTGCAGTCCGCCGGTGTAGGTCAGGGCGACGGCGATGAAGAGGCCGGACAGGCTGAGCACCCGCAGAAGTTGCACTCCGATCTCCACCACCACCGGCTCGTTCATCCCGAACACAGCCAGCAGCTGGCGCGGGAAGAGCAGGAAGAAGAGGCCGATGAAGGCGGCCCCTGCCACTGCATACCGGGCCGCGATGTGCACCGCGTCCTCCGAGCGGTCCGGGTACCGGGCACCGAGGTTCTGACCCGCCACAGCTGCAGCGGCGCCCATGAGACCGACTGACGTCCAGGTGATCAGGGAAAAGAGCTGGGAATAGGATACAGCGAACGCCGCCTGAGCCTCGGCGCTCTGCGCCAGGGATCCGATGAACGCCAGCATAAAGACCCCGCCAACATTCATCGCGATTCCCTGAATCCCGGTGGGAAGACCGAAGCGGAACAGCGCTTTGATGATCTTCCAGTCGGGCCCGAGCCCGTCACGACGCGGGAAGGAGACTACCCACCCTCCACGCCAGAGCTTCCAGAGCGAGTAGCCGGAAACCAGGCCGAAGGCAATCGATGTCCCAATGGCCGCCCCTGCGGTGCCGTAGCCTGGAATCGGTCCCATTCCGCGGATGAAGACCACGTTGAGCAGGATGTTCAGCACCGTAGCCGCGATGCCGAGCACCATCGGGGTCCGGGCATCGCCGGCGGAACGGAGCGCACCACTCAGCATGTAAAAAATCATCATGCCGGTGCTGAACACGAACATGATGCGCAGGAAAGGCAGCGCTTCTGCCTTCACGGCCGGTGCAGCGTTCACCAGCTCGAGCAGTACCGGAGAGAGTACGTAGCCGACCGGCGCCATGATGCCGAGCGAGATGCCGGTGGCCGTCAGGAACGCCTGGTACACCGTGCGATCGACCTTTTTCTCGTTACCCGCCCCTGCGTAGCGGGCCACGAGCACACTCATCCCGGTGAATAGCGAGGTGATGAAGACGATGACGATGATGAAGATCTGAAACGCCACGCCGATGGCCGCATTGCCGGCGTACCCGACGAAGTGCCCGACCAGGATGTGGTCGATGATACCCTGAAGCCCACCAATGATATTGGTCAGCATCGTGGGCCAGGCAATCTTCCAGACCGCCGAGCGCAGGGACCCCTCGACGATGGAGCGGTCATAACGCGCTGCAGCCGGCGGAGCCGAAACCGCGGGGACCGGCTCTGAGTCGGCGCTGGAAGGAGCGGTGATGTCGGTCAAAGGTATGACGGGCGACTAGAGGTCCACCAGAACCCTGAAGCCGCCGTATGTCATGCGCTTCACATCGAAGGGCATTTCCTCCGGCATCTCATTCATACGCGGATCCTTCATCACCTTCTCGTTCACTTTGTCGCGGTGAGCCCGGGATTTAAAGACGATGTATGAGAACAGTACGTTCTCGCCCCGCTTTGCCTTGACCATGCGGGGGAACGCCGCCCCCATTTTCACCTTGAGATCGTCACCAACGCATTCCCGGAACTCCAGGGCGCCGTGCTCCCGCCAGATCTTGCCTGCCTTCTGCGCCATACGGCGGTAGGCATCCAGCTTCCGGCGCGGGACGGCGAGCACGAAGCCATCAACGTAACGCATGAGCACCTCTCTCGACGTTGGTTTGATTGGTGTTATTGGCTCGCCTAGCCACTCACTACAGCGAGGATGTTGCCGTCCGGGTCCTTGAACCATGCGCTCCGGGTTTTCCCGGTGCCATGTACGTCACCCGTGCGCGTTGTTCCCGGGAGATCGTAATGCTCGAAGGAGACTCCTTTGGCCTTGAGTCCCTGCACCACCCGCTCGATATCATCGCCAACAACCCAGGTCGCCGACGTAGCGCGGTTGGTGCCCGCATACTGTGATACGTACACCAGCACGCTCGCGTTTCCACTCCGATAGCCGAGCACGCCGTCTTCTCCAGTGGGAACCGGCTTGAGGCCGAGTGTCTCCTGATAGAACTTCCTCGCCCTGGCTATGTCCTTCACCGCGATGGTGGCGATCGCTTCCTTGTCTGCCAGCATGATCGGCTCCAATCAGTCCGAGGTATAAGCGTCCAGTCTCTTCAGAGCCTCGATTCTTTCCGCTCCAATAGCCACGGTCGAGCCATCGAGCTGGCGCTCATGGGTAAGCGTGACCGCGGGTGGCGAACGTGTCAACCGTACTCGTTGCTATAACTTCCACCACGAGTCATTGCGAGAGCGGGCACAGCTCCCGCGCACGCTCGCTCTGACTGACCGGGGAGCTCGGAGATAAGCAATGGAATATGAGGCATTAATCAAACGCCGGGCCATGCTGCGAGCACTCGCGGCCGGAGTGGTGTTGCCGGCATTGGCCCCATTCTCCGCGCTCCGCCAGACTGAAGTACTGACCAGGCCAATTCCCTCCAGCGGAGAGCGATTGCCGCTCGTTGGCCTCGGCACCTGGATCACCTTCAACGTCGGTGATGATGTCGAGCTGCGTAACGAGTGCACCGCGGTGATGCAGGCGTTCTTCGCGGCGGGTGGGCGCCTCATCGACTCGTCGCCCATGTACGGCTCATCCCAATCGGTTGTCGGCTATGGTCTGACCAGGCTCGGCAGGCCTGCCGGCCTGTTCGCAGCCGATAAAGTCTGGACTTCCTCCGGCTCTCACGGCCCGCAACAGATCGAGGAATCCAGACGCCACTGGGGCGTGCCCAGCTTCGACCTCCTCCAGGTGCACAATCTGCTCGCATGGGAGGAGCATCTCCCTACCCTGTTCGAGATGAAGGCGCGAGGTCGCCTGCGTTACGTGGGGATCACGACCTCCGAGGGACGGCGCCACGATGAGGTGGAAGCCATTATGGCCAGGCAACCGATCGATTTCGTGCAGGTCACCTACAACATCCTCGACCGCGAGGTCGAAGAGCGCATCCTGCCGCTGGCGCAGGACCGGAAAATCGCCGTGATCGCCAATCGGCCGTTCCGCCAGGGTGCCCTGATCCCCATGGTGGAGCGTCATCCGATGCCCGCCTGGGCCAGTGAGATCGGAGCGGCCACCTGGGCACAGTTCATCCTGAAGTTCATCGTGTCACACCCTGGTGTGACATGCGCGATTCCTGCGACCACGCAGGTGACGCATGTGAAGGAGAACATGGCAGCAGCAACCGAACCACTCCCGGACGCAGCCATGCGGCGACGGATGGTGGCCTACGTTGAAAACCTTTGATGGAAGACTGGTGGACCTATAGTCTGTCTGATTTCCTCATGTTCGCGCCGCGGACCTACTATCGCATGCTCGAGCGGCATAATGAGGCGGTCTGGCCTGGGCAGATCATCAGCGTGGGAATGGGGCTCGGTATTCTCGCCTTGTTGCCACGTCCTTCGTTACGCCGCGGTGCCATCATCGCGGTGGCGATGGGGATTCTCTGGGCCTGGATAGCCTGGTCGTTTCTCTGGACCCGCTATGCCGGCATCAGTTGGCCGATGAAGTACATCGTGCCTCTGTTCGTGGTCGAGAGCCTGCTGCTCCTCTGGACCGGCATCGTGAGGCGACAACTGAGCTTTCAATTACGCTCCGATACTCGAGGCGTCCTGGGTGTTGGGCTGTTCGCTCTGGCTGTCATACTGTACCCCATGATGGCCCCCATCTTCGGCCGGCCGTTGCAGCAGGCCGAGGTGTTCGGCATCGCACCCGATCCAACGGTGATTGCCACTCTGGGCCTGCTCCTTCTGGCCGACGGAGGTCGCCCCTGGCCACTACTCGTCATCCCCACTCTCTGGTGCCTCATCACCGGGGCGACGCTTTGGGCCCTGCAGTCGCCGGAAACGTTCGTAACTCTGGGAGCGGCAATCCTCGGAGTGGCAGCAGCGGGAAGCCGGAGAAGCCTGGAGCCGGCCAGGGAGAGGGCGAAGCAGGGGTAAACTTGAGCTACGTATCAGCTGGGCCGGCCCGGAGCATCGATGCCGCCCGGGAGAGCAGCAGCTCGCGCTCCCGCGCGTTCTGGGTGAGAGATGCGGCACGCTCGAACTCTGCTCGTGCCTCAACGGCACGACCCAGCTTGGCCAGGAGGTCCCCCC
>DATFFX010000072.1:0-5588 GCA_035249825.1 Gemmatimonadales bacterium
TCGACGGCATCGATTTGCCGCCTCAGTCCTGGGAGTTGGACTCAGGGACCTGGCAGAGCGCGCTCGGCCGCATACCGGCGCCGTTGCGCGACGCGCTGGCTCAGTCCGTCCACCGGGTAAGTGAGTACCACAAGCGTCAGCGGGAAACCGGGTTTCACCAGGCGGAGGATGACGGCAGCGTGATCGGGATGAAAGTGGCGCCGCTCGATAGAGTTGGGCTGTATGTGCCGGGCGGGAAAGCCTCCTACCCATCGACCGTGATCATGAATGCCTTGCCGGCGCTGGTTGCCGGGGTCCAGGAGATTGTTGCCGTCTTCCCGCCCCAGGGCGCGACCGATGTAGTGCTGGCCGCCTGTGCTCTTTCCGGGGTAACCCGGGTGTTCCGGATCGGCGGCGCCCAGGCGATTGCGGCTCTGGCCTATGGCACCGCCACCATACCCCGGGTGGACAAGATCGTCGGACCGGGAAGCCGGTGGGTGGCGGAGGCAAAGCGGCAGGTCGTCGGCAGGGTAGGGATAGATATGATCGCCGGCCCGACGGAAGTGCTGATCATTACCGACGCCACCGCCCGGCCGGAGAGGGTCGCGGCCGACATGATTGCCCAGGCAGAGCACGATGAGGACGCCGTAAGCTGGTGCGTCTCGACCGACCCGGATTTGTGCGAGGCGCTGCCCCTTGCCCTGGAACGTGCCCTGGCGCGGACGACGCGGAGCGATATCGCTCGGGCCGCACTCGAGCGCAACGGATTGATCATTACGGCGGGATCGATGCGGGATGCGATCGAGGTAGCAAACCGGCGCGCCCCCGAGCACCTCCAGATCGTGGCGGAAGGAGCCGAGCGAATCGCCAGCTCGGTGCGAAATGCTGGCGCGATCTTCCTGGGCGATGACACGCCGGAGCCTGTAGGTGATTACATCGCTGGCCCGAGCCATGTACTTCCGACCTCGGGCACCGCCCGCTATGCCTCACCACTGGGGGTCTACGACTTCGTCAAGCGGACCAGCGTGATCCGGTATGCGCCGGCTCGACTCAGGGCCGATGCCCCGGCGATCATCGCTCTGGCCGAAGCCGAAGGCCTGTATGGTCACGCCGAGGCAGTGCGGATGCGGGTGGGTAAGGGGGTAAGCGGGTAAGCGGGTAAGCGGGCGTCAGTGGGATCGAGGCCAGAGGGCAAGTCGAACGATTAGATTTCGGGCATGAGTGGTCAACCGATGTCCAGTGCGCATGATCCCATCGCGGCTCATTTGCGGCCGGATTGCACTGCCTTGCCTACCCGCTTACCCGCTTACCCGCTTACCCGCCTGAGCGTAGTCCTCGGCCTGACCCTCACCTTCATGGTCGTCGAAGCGGTGGGTGGCTGGTTGAGCGGTTCGCTTGCCCTGATCGCTGATGCCGGGCATATGCTGACGGATGCCGGGGCACTCGGCCTCACCCTGCTCAGCGCCTGGATTGCGCTTCGGCCGGCGAGTCAAAGCAAGACTTACGGCTACCAACGCTGGGAAATCCTGGCTGCGCTGATCAACGGGGCGGCGCTCTTCGGGATAGCCGGTTGGGTCGTCGTGGAGGCAATTCAGCGGATCCAGCAGCCGGAGCCCATCCGGGCAGGGCTCTTCCTGGTCGTGGCCGCCGCGGGTTTGGTCGTCAACCTGTTCAGCCTCTTCATTCTCCACGGTATCAAGGACGGGAACCTCAACACCCGCGGCGCATACCTGCACGTGCTCGGCGACGCGATGGGGTCGGTCGGCGCCCTGGGTGCCGCGGCCATCATCGCCACGACCGGTTGGACCCTCGCTGACCCGCTCATATCGATCGTCCTGTCCTTGCTCATCCTGGTTGGCGCGTGGCGGCTGCTGCGGGAAAGCACCGACATTCTGCTGGAAGGCGTGCCGGGCCATCTCTCGATGGCTGACGTCCAAAGCTGCATGCTCGCCGTTCCGGGCGTCACCGCCGTGCACGATCTTCACGTCTGGTCGGTCAGCAGCGGAATGGTCGCGATGAGCGGGCATGCCATCGTTCCCGATCTGGACCACCACCCTGAGGTGCTGGAGCGAATCCGGGCGGAGATGTGCCGGCTGGGCATTGGGCACGTCACCATCCAGCTGGAAGTCCAGCATGAGTGCGAGGAGCCGCAGGCGGTGGCGAGCGACGGGCATTTGCATCCAGGGCACCGGCATTAACGGAAGGACCGAAGGAGGGAAGGCCGGGTGCCGAGCACGGGGTCATCCCGAGCACTGGGTGTCATCCCGAGCACTCGATGTCATCCCGAGCACTCGATGTCATCCCGAGCGGATGCGAGGGATCGTTTAACGAGACGTCCACAAACCGGCGCTCAGCTGGTTGTCCTCAATCACAACATGTCCGCACTCACCGAACACTGTAGAGACGTCTCATTAAGCGATCCCTCGCATCCGCTCGGGATGACATCGAGTACTCGACCTTCCTTCCCTCCCTCCTTCCGGTCTTTCCCGTCCTTCCCGTCCCGTCTTGCGGCATCTGACAGCCTAGTCTATATATGCGCCGCGGAGGCCCGGGTCCGGGCCTTGATTGTTCGAGCCATTGCGCAGGAAGTGTGGATTGATTCGTAATTTGGCAATCATCGCCCACGTCGATCACGGGAAGACCACGCTGGTGGATCAGATGCTCCGGCAGGCCGGTGCCTTCCGAGCCAACCAGCAGGTGGAAGAGCGGGTGATGGACTCGAATCCGCTGGAGCGCGAGCGCGGGATCACCATCCTGGCCAAGAACACTGCCGTGAACTGGCGCGGGGTGAAGATCAACATCGTGGACACACCGGGCCATGCCGACTTCGGGGGTGAGGTCGAGCGCATCCTGCGCATGGTGGACGGTGTGTTGATCCTGGTGGACGCGGCAGAGGGGCCAATGCCGCAGACCCGGTTCGTGACCCGGAAGGCTCTCGCCCTCGGTCTCCGTCCCATCGTGGCCATCAACAAAATCGACCGTGCGGATGCCGAACCACTCCGGGTGCACGACGAGGTGCTGGGTCTCTTCATCGACCTCGAGGCCACCCACGACCAGCTGGACGCGCCGTTTCTTTACACCTCCAGCCGTGCCGGGACGGCCACCTCCGAGCTGGAGAAGCCCGGCCCCGATCTCACTCCGCTGTTCCAGACCATCGTGGACTACGTCCCCGAGCCAAAAGGCGATCCGGAGGCGCCGTTCCAGATGCTGGTCTCGACTCTGGACTTCTCCAGCTTCATCGGCCGCATTGCCATCGGTCGGATTGAGCGGGGCCGGGTCCGGGTCGGTGACCAGGTGGCATTGTTGCCACTGGGGGAGCCGGGTCTCGTTACCGACGAGGAGTTCGAGCGCAATCGTGTTACCCGGCTCTATACCTTCGACGGGCTGAACAGAATAGAGGTGGAACAGGCGGAGGCAGGGGATATCGTCGCGCTCTCCGGGTTCGAGACGATCGAGATCGGCAAGACCTTTACCTCGGTAGAGCACCCCGAGCGGATGGAGGGGATCGCGGTCGAGGAGCCCACCATCTCGGTGGACTTCATCGTGAACAACGGCCCCTTTGCCGGCCGGGACGGCAAGTACGTGACCAGCCGGCAGCTGAGAGACCGCTTGTTCCGCGAGCTGGAACGGAATGTGGCCCTCAGGGTGGAGGAGACCGACAGTCCCGATACCCACACGGTCTCCGGCCGAGGCGAGCTGCACCTGGGCATTCTTATGGAGACGATGCGGCGGGAAGGTTTCGAGTTCCAGGTCTCGCGGCCTCGTGTGATTACCAAGCTCGGGCCGGACGGGGAGCGGCTGGAGCCGTACGAGGAGCTCATGATCGATGTGCCAGAGACATACATGGGCGTCGTCATGGAGAAGCTGGGGCCGCGCCGGACCGAGATGATGGAGATGAAGAATCCGGGGCAGGGTATGGTCCGGATGAGCTTTCGAATCCCCGCCCGCGGACTGTTCGGCTATCGCTCCGAGTTCCTGACCGACACCCGCGGAACCGGCATCATGCATCACCGTTTCCTGGATTATGGGCCCTGGGCCGGCCCGCTCGCGGGCCGCAAGCGCGGCGTGCTGATCGCGGACCGGGAGGGCTCAGTGGTGGCCTTCGCGCTCGGCAACCTGCAGGAGCGGGCCCAGATGTTCGTGGAGCCGGGCGACATGGTGTACGAGGGGATGATCGCCGGCGAAAACTCACGCCCCGGTGATCTGGACGTGAACGTGACCAAGGAAAAGAAGCTCAGCAACATGCGGACGACAGCCTCAGACGAGAACGTGATCCTGGAGCCCCCTCGCGAGATCACGCTCGAGTACGCCCTCGAGTACATCGAGGAGGACGAGCTCATCGAGGTTACGCCGAAGACCATCCGCCTCCGCAAGCGGGTCCTCCCGGCGAACGATCGCAAGAAAGCCGCCCGGGCCGCCCGGGTAGCGGACGCCTCGTAGGACGCACTCCTGTGCGCCCCTGCACACTCTGATGGCGGAGGACATCATGTTGGCCTGGGAGAGGTCGGTGGAAGCCCTGGATCTGCGTCGCAAGTTCGACGACGACGAAGACGAGTTCGAGGACGATGGGTTTACCTTCGACGATGATGACGAGGAGGACGAGGACCTGGACGACGATGACGATCTCGATGATGAAGATCTCGACGACGAGGAGCTCGAAGAGCTGGAGGATTTCGAGGAGGATGAGGAGCTGCGCTGAACCGGGCGCCTCTCTCCATTATCTTGCAGGGCAGGCTGGACGCACTCGCTGTCCTGCCTGGAAGGGCCTGTAGCTCAGGTGGTTAGAGCGCACGCCTGATAAGCGTGAGGTCGGTAGTTCAACTCTACCCAGGCCCATATCGCAAGGTGTTCGCCCCGCTCGGCCTTACCGGCTAAGCGGGGTTTTCTACACCGTCAATGTCATCGCACGAGCCGGAGGGTTCGGCTTTTCTCCTGACCAGAGCGGTTGGAGAACCCCGACTGTCCCCGGAGAGTTGCCATGTGACTCCGGTGGCCCTGGGTATCACGGACTTCGGATTAGCCCCATAGCTGTACGAGCTGCACGCTCCTCTAGATTTGCTTCGTCCGCGTTGCCCTGAATCAAGTACGCGCGAGACAGCAGGAGCCTGGTTTGAGCCAGCTCGAGCGGAAGCTCGATCTGGGTCCACACCCGGCATGCTTGCCGGAGATGCAACATCGCTTCCTGCGCCTGACCACGGGCGAGCTCGACCCTACCGTGCGCGAGAGCGGCCGCGGCCATGAGTGCTGGTGACGTGTACGTTCGGGTGATCGTCTCGAGCTCGGCGGCGGCCTCCGCTGCGGCGTCGAGCTCATCACACGCAACTCTGATCTCCACCAAGGTCGGCAGCAGCTTGGCCCGATCGAGCATCGTGAGCCCCGGTTCCATCAACGCCCGCTCGATCATCGAACACGCCGCCTCTGGCCGGCCCTCCAGCAATCGCAACGCGGCCATCCCGGGCTGCGGGTCACGGCCTCGTGCGTGCGCCTCGCTGAACATCGCGCCAGCACCAGGGAGATCGCCCATGCGCAAACGAATTTCACCCAGCTCGTAGAACGCCTCACCGGCGATGTCGGCCAGGAAGCCATCGAGTTCGGCGGCCGCACGCGTT
>DATFFX010000073.1:0-2928 GCA_035249825.1 Gemmatimonadales bacterium
GCCGGAGGCACCATCCCCGCGGCGGTCATCAGCATGGGGAAGTACTTGTTGAGCGTCGAGGCCGCGAGGAGGGCACCCTTGTAGCCCGCTATGTTGGCCATCGAAGACAGGGTGTCCATTGCCTGGGCACGTGTGGTTCTGGGAATGGCATCGGTTGAAAAAGCGGTTACCCGCCGAGCAGCCAGCGCGCGAATCGATTCGATGTTGCGGAGCGGCATCAACGACCCTATGCAGATGCCGCCCGGTTTCATGGCGGCAACCTCGCTCGGCTCCGGCGCGTTCACCTTCAGCACCAGGTCGGAGGCGAGCACCGCTGAGGGGCTGCTTTCGAGGGTGATGCCGGCCTCCTGGTAGGCTGCGTCCGGAAAGCCGGCGGCAGTGCCCGCACCTGCCTCGATAGAGACCTGATACCCAGCCTGGATGAGTTTTTTGCCTGACTCGGGCACCAGCGGCACGCGGCGCTCGCCTGCCGTGGTCTCCTTGGGGACACCAATGCGCATGAAGGTTTGCTCTGGATGGTGAACGGGTAGTTACGAAGCCTGGAGTCTAGGGTCTAGAGTCTATGCAGGCTAGAGTCACAGCTTGATCTTCGGCAGCTCGATACCCGGCACGAGTCCGGCCGTCAACCGCTTCAACTCCGCCTGGAGCTGCTGCTCCACCTGGTCCAGCCGTTTCCGCTCGGCCTGGATTCGCTGGCTCGATTCCGTCTGCACACTGGCGATCTGTCGCTTGACCGGCTCCACCTTGTCAGCGACCAGACTGTCCACCTTGGCTCGCACCATACGTTCCGCTTTGGCGACTTCCTCGCCGATTACCGCCTGTAGTCGCCGCGCGATGGCCTGATCGAGATTGCTGCGCACCGAGAGTGTGGGTGACCGGACGCTCCCGCTGAGCTCGGCCACGACCTCCAGCTCCGACAGCCCGGATACTACCCGCCACACCAGGCGCTCGATGTCGTTCAGCGAACGACCCGCGCTATCCACCACCCAGTTGACCTGCTGAGAGGCAATGGCCCAGCGCCCGTACAGCTGATCGCCCCCGCCCTTCATGGTGAAATCCAGGTTGGTGGTGCCGGTACCGGGGTCCACCCGCAAGGGAATCCCGGGGATGTCGAAGGAAGGGAGTTTGACCCCACGCAGCCGGGCACTGGCAGAGTCTTTGGTGCGGCGTGAGACGTGATCGATGACGGCATTCACATCGATGGCTGCCAACGCCGATCCGGCCGCGCGCCGGCTTGCGGTAATGACGGTGGGACGGCCGTACAGCGTGGGCGCAGAGGTCAATCCCCGCACCGTCGCTGTGTAGGCTCCCTGAACGGCGCTCCTTCCCCCGATCGAGAAGTCGAGAGCTCCCTGCTCCAGCAGGAACTGAGGGAACTCCTCCTGCTTCGGAAAGCCGATAGTCTGTCCGGCAGCCCGCAACCGCTGCGGACCCGGGGTTGGCCGAGGCAGCAGACCTGGCGGCATGTATTGTTGCGCGAGCTCGGCCCAATAGAGTGCCTGCTTGAACCGCTCGATACTCACCTTGCCGAAGAACGCGCTCCCGATATCCGGCGCCGAAAAGGTCGGCAGCTTGAGCAGGGATCGGGCGAAGGCGAAATCCTTCTGGCGCGCCTCATCCAGCAGCTCGGTGCCCCGCCCCAGCAGCTGCACTCCCGTCCGGGTATTCCGCTCCAGCTGCTCTACCCGTTTCTTCGCATCCTCCAGCTCACGAAGCGTCTGTCGAACCGACTCGATCGCCTTCCGAGTACCGTCCAGCCCGAGCTTCTTGGGATCAGTGGCCGAGAGCCGCTGCGCCAGCGCGCCGGCAGAGTCCAGTGTCTGCTCGATATTGAGCTGCTGAAAGCCCTGCTCCAGCGCCTTGCGAGTCGAGTCCGTCCGCCCGACGAGAGCCTGCGCCTGACGTATGGTGGTGAGCTGGGTGGGGTCGAGGGCGAGCTGCCTGATCGTGTCGATGGGGGTCAGCGACAGCAGGGGCACATCAAACTGCCTGGTCCACTGCTCGACAGTCTCAAGGATCCGGGGAGCGAACCCGCCGCCCTTTACTGGTCGTGCCGGCGTCTTGCGGGCAGTTCCGAACCGCATGCCGCTCAGGCTGAGCTCCTCGATCACGATTTTCTTCTCCGCCAGGGCAGCTGGATTCAGCCTGAGCCGGATATCGTCCGCCTCCACGAGGTTGTGGGTGAGGGCGAACGGATTAGCAATCTGGAGTGCCTGTAAATCCACCGATGTCTCCCGGGGATACAGGTCGAGCTTTCCCACATCCACCTGAGTACCGAGCAGCTCGGTGCTCGCCTCTTCCGTGGTGTCGTGGGCGATCGGCTCCGCGAAGATGACGACCAGTACGGTGATGATCGCGAGCAAGAGGAGGAGGGGGCCGATCGCCTTCCAGCGGAAGATCTTGATGCGCATCACTAGCTCGGCCGGAACATGCGGTACCAGTTGTAGGCCTGAGAGGCGGTCACCGCTTTGTAGAACCGAGACCGCCGCACTTTCTCACCGATAGTGGCCCGATAGCGGGCCACACCGTAGCGTGCAGCAAAGAAGATCGGCACAGCGAGGATCATCCAGCCGACGAAGCTGCCCAGGACCACGGTGTTGTTGAAGTTGGTATAGGGGACCAGGGGCACGTTCGTCAACGCCGTCCACATCGGGCGGAGACCCGGCGCCTGCAGCAGCGCGAGCCCCAATGCGTGGAAGACCGGATCCAGGAGAAATCCCACCGGCACGAACAACGCCCACCCGAGCATCGCCCCACCGAAGGATACGTTGAGCAGCACAACCAGTGAGAAGATGAGGAGATTATGTACGTTGAGCAGCGGCGTGAGTCCCAGCACCGATCCAATTGCCATGCCTGCCGCCACCTGCCCCGGCGTACCCTCGGAGTGGAGCGTCTTAATGATCGACTGGATGAGCTTGAGCAGGGTGA
>DATFFX010000074.1:0-8898 GCA_035249825.1 Gemmatimonadales bacterium
GATGTGTGGGCGTACTACCGGTCGCGCTATGTGCCGGGTCGAACCATCGTTGCTGTTACCGGAGCTCTGGACCCTGCGGAGGTGCTCGAGTTGGCCCGGTCGGCGTATGCCGGCTGGCCGGTTGCGGCTGGTGCGGTAGACCGCTCTCCCGAGGAGCCGATTCGGCGAGAGGTGCGCGCCCGCACGCTGAGGGGGGACGTCACCCACGCCGAGCTGGTTCTGGGTTGGCGCACGGTTTCACCGTTGCACGAGGATGCGCCCGCGCTCGATATGGCCGCAGCCATACTCAGCTTCGGCCGGGGGAGCTGGCTGTATCGCGCGCTCAGGGAACCCGGGATTGTGACTTCGGTATCGGCGCACAATTACACCCCGACCGAGCTCGGGGTTTTCAGCATTGGCGCCGATCTGGCGCCCGAGAATTTGCCCCTCACCATCGAACGTATCGCCGAAAATGTCTCACGTCTCAGCCTGTTGGGCCCGGAGACGGAAGATCTGGAACGGGCTCGCACGCTGCTTCAAGCCCGCTGGGGCAGACAACTGGAGCCGATGGAAGGAAAAGGGTCGGCTCTCGCGGCTGCCGAGGCGCTGGAGCACGTCTCGTTTCTGGATCGTGAATACGCGGCGCTGAACCGGGTCGGGAGAGACGAGGTCCGGGCTGCGGTAGCAAGGTATCTCCAGCCTGACAGCGTCTCCGCCGTGGCCTACCTGCCGAAGGAGGAGGGGCAGGAGGTGACCGCTCCCATGCTGGAAAGGGCGTTCGCCGTCACTGCTCTTCGGAGAACCGCCCCGCGGCCGGTTGCCAGGCCGAGGGTTCCCGCCGCTCGCAGTACCGGCGGGCAATGGCAGTCTCAGATTCTCCATACCGAGCTGCCCGGCGCGGATCTCCTTATTCGGCGAAAGTCGGGAGTGCCCCTGGTCACTCTCGGCATTTATCTGCCGCGGGTGGAGCTCGATCCGCCTTCCAAAGCAGGACTCGGTGCGCTGGTCGTTCGCAGCTCGATACGCGGCGCCGGGGATCTCGATGCGGGCGCTCTGGCGGTGGCTTTCGAGCGGCTGGGAGGGACACTGAGCCCTTCGGCGGTGTCGGATTGGGTCGGCGTCTCTACCACTGTTCTCCAGGAGCACATGGTGGAAGCGGCCACTCTACTCGATCTGGTCCTGACCGAGCCCGCGTTGAGTGAGCCAGAAGTGAGCACCGAACGAAGCCTCATGATCACCGAGGCAGAGCAGGTCGCGGACGACATGTTCCGCTACCCGTTCCAGCTCGCCTTCTCCGGGGCGTTCGGTAACACCGGTTATGGGCTCCCGGTCAGCGGCCTGCCCGACACTCTTGCCGCCATCTCTGCGGCCGATGCACAAGCCTGGCATCGCTCGATGCGCCAGATCCGCGCAACCGTCGTCGTCGTAGGCGATGTGGACCCGAAGGACGCCAGCGATGCTCTTGCTGGAGTCCTCGGCGACCGACCGCCAGTGCCGGCGCGGCGGGACCTGGCTCCGCTACCCTGGGCCGGTGGACACGGAAAAGCTTCCAGTATCGTCGTTGAACGCGAGAAGCAGCAGGCAGCGGTGGCTCTGGCCTTTCCGGGGCCCTCTCGCAGGGATCCCTCCCGCGCCGCGGCCGAGGTGTGGGCTGCGGTAGCCAGTGGGCTGGGAGGGAGGATCTTCGAGGCCTTGCGAGACAGGCGTTCTCTTGCCTACACCGTCATGGCCTCCAGCTGGCAAAAGGGAAGAGCCGGTGCGCTGCTCAGCTACATCGCAACGTCACCCGAGAGGGAGGACGAAGCGCGGGCTTCCATGCTGGAAGAGCTCGCCCGGTTCACCCGGGAGCCGGTAAGCCGGAAAGAGCTTCAACAGGCGGCGAACTATCTGGCGGGCCAGAGTGAGGTTTCGCGACAGAGTGCGGCCGGGCTGGCGGGAGAGATTCTTCAGGCCTGGATCAGCGGCAATGGGCTCAGTGATCTGGAGAACCCCGGCGCCGCCTTCAGGGGCGTGACCGAGGAGGACATACTGGAGGTTGCAGAACGCTGTCTTCGCCTCGAGGCACGGGCGGAGGGCGTCATCCGCGGTACTCGCGTCAGCTCCCCAGTCGACGACTGATCACGTCGATTCCCTTGCTCACGTCAGCCGGCGCCCGAGCGATGATCTCGACCAGGCAGGCCCCTTCGCCGGGGGCGCAGTGCAGCACGATGTGGCCCTCGAGGCAGAGCAACGCCACTGCGATTCCTCCTGCGCCCTCCCGAACGACGGGTGGTCCCAGTGAAGGCATACCCACTGCACCCGCAGCCGCCACCACGAGCCCGGACAGCGCGTGAGTGTCTCGCAGTCGCGCCGGGTCAATGGACGTAAACTCCAGCAGCTGATGATTGAACGTGGCGCTCACAGGACCTCGGGCCGAATCACGCGCGAGCGGGCGAGGCGGCGACGGCGTCACGATAGCCTTCCGGAACGCCGACATCGAAGAAGCGAGCGGAGCTGACCACCCCGGCGAGCGCGCTACGTCGACTGAGACGCTGAAGCACCGGCACATCATCGAGCTCGGCACCCGGCGCGAGCCCCCGCCCCACTTCGTCGAACTCATCGAGGACGTTACCCGGAAAAGCCATTCGGCCGATCGGGGTCAGGGCTACTTCGTCTCCTTCGGTGTCGAAACGGCCGGCACCCTTATCCGCCACCGCGGTCACTCGAAGACTCCCGTCAGGTGCTGCCCTGACCGAGGCGCGCCCGGTAGCGCCCTTGCTCGCGGCATCTTTCTTCTCGATCTCCGCCAGAAGGACCGTGGCCAACGCCGTGGCGCGGAAGGTGGCGAGCACGGCAGCCGAGGGGTTCGGGCCGTGAAACAGGTTATCGGGTAACATCGCTATAAAGGGAGATCCCGCCAGGTTGTCCCGCGCCCGGAGCAACGCATCGCCCAGGCCTCGAGGATGAACCTGGGGCACAAACTCCAGTTCCAAGGGGCCCTGATAGTTCCGCGCGACCGCTTCGAGCATCGGCTTGTGGGGGTTGGTGATAATGATGGCACGCAGCAAGCCCGCGCCGGCAGCCTCGTCCAGATTCCAGTACAGCACCGGTTTGAGGCCCACCGGAAGCATCTCCTTCGGCAGCCACCGCGTGATCGGATGCAGCCGGGTGCCGAGTCCCCCGCACGGAATCACCGCGGAATCGATCGTCATGGATGGGCCTGTGTCGAAAAATCAGGGCGGGAATGACAGACGGACCAGAGTATCTTGCACGCTCACGTTTGGAGAGAGAGCAGCGTGTCCGAAGCTAGTCCTGGTCTAAAAGGCGAGCAAGATGGTGCTCGATGGACCGCCGCCGACGTGCTCAGCTTCCTGCGGATTCCACTCGCAGCGGCATTTGTGCTGGTGACGCATAATGGATGGCGACTGGCCATCGTGGGGGCCGCTGCAGTCACCGACTTGCTCGATGGTCCGCTGGCCCGCCGGCGCGGCAGCTCCGTCTACGGTCCAGTACTCGACCCGATCGCGGACAAGGTGTTCATGGCGGCTGCGGTTGGGGTGGTGGCGTTCTCCGGCGCCCTCCAGTGGTACGAGATCGTAGGAGTGCTGCTCCGCGACATCGTCGCCACTCTCGCTTTCGCGGCCACTTTCTTCTCCGAGGAGCCGCGGGCCATCCCGGCGCGCTGGAGCGGTAAGGCCGTGACCGTCGCGCAGATCCTGACACTGGTCGCGTTCCTTCTGGGCTCGCCCTACGTGCGGCCGATAGCCTGGGCCACTATGGTGATCGCCATCGTTGCCATCTGGGATTACTTCCGGGTAGCACCGCGCGCCCAACGCAGGGTGGGTCGTTGATGCAGGAGACCAAACGGGTCACTCTCAATTGGACCGACGGACTGCGCTTTACCGGAGGGGTTCCCGGCGGGCCAACGGCCACAATCGATGGCGACAGCGCAGCAGCCCCCGGTCCCATGGCTTCACTGCTCCTGGCTGCTGCCTCATGCAGTGGCTCCGACGTCGTAGTCATCCTGCGCAAGATGCGGGTTGGGCTCCGCTCGCTTCGGATTGAAGTCAGCGGCCAACGGCGTGAAGAGGAGCCTCGCCGATACACCGCCATTCACTTCGATTACCATCTCGGAGGCGACGGCCTCGACAACCACAAGGCTACTCGCGCAGTGAGCCTCTCGGTCGAGAAATATTGCTCCGTCATCCACTCCCTGGCGCCCGACATTGCGATCACCTATGCCGTCACACTGGAGTGAGCTACTCCTCCTGGCGTCGGCGCTGACATTCGGCCTTCCACTGGCGGCACAGCAGGGATCCGAAGCCGGCGTTCTGGCCATAGGGACGGCCTCGGATCCCGCGGTTGCGGTGCTCGCACTCTATGGTGCCGTCCGGACCTCCACCCGCAGCAGGTTGTCCTTGTCGGCCGGTGCAGGCGCCTCGGCCGGCGAAGCGGCTTTTCGGGGAGAGATTCTGGGGCATTTTCTTCTCAGCCCCGGTAAACGCAAAGGCGCGGGTTTCTACCTGGCCGGTGGAGTGGCTGCTGCAGCCGGGCCGGTAGATAGAGGATACCTGGTACTCACATTCGGGATTGAAGATCGGCCAGGGGCAGGGGCTGGATGGGCGGTGGAAGCCGGCGTAGGGGGAGGTGCCAGACTGGCTCTGGGGTACCGATGGAGGTGGCTCGGATCGGCGGTACCGCGCTAAAGAAAAACGCCCCGGAAATACACCCGGGGCGTCTCGTCACTGTTCGCGGGGCTTCAGGCTGCGCCGGACTCGATGGTGTCGACTCGTCGAACGGGCTGGCAGTAGCGCTCGCCGAGGAGGCGCAATTGCGCCTGCTCTTCCGGACTTAAATCTTCGTAACGGTCGGCAATGTATCCCATTGTGTCGTCGAACCAGTCCTTTTGATGCTCCGGCAGGGCATCGATTACGCCGCAGCGGAGGATGTGGCTGAACAGCTCATCACGCGCCTGGGCGAAGGAGACTGCCTCAGGAACACTTCTGATCTTCTTTTTGTTCATGCACCTTCCTTTACTCTGGTTGGTATGATCTTGAACCGTTTGAAGATAACTGATTGCACCATTTGGTGCAATTAAGCTGCCAGGTGCCTTACTCATTATCTTTATCGGCCGGATTTACCTGAACTTGACCGAGGGTAGGTACGGCGCCCTCGAGGTGGCTATGGCAGAGCACGACGAAGTTTACGGTGAGGAGCGAGCCAGAAAGCTCGCGGCCCTTTTACGATCGTTGGCGGCACGGATTCAGGAACTCGACCAGGCCGGACAGTTGCTCCGGGGTGGCCCAGAGCTCCTGCGCATGATGGGAGATGCCAGAAGCGAGTTGTTTCACTACGAGGTTCGCAGCACCTATGATACGCCCGAAATCGCGGACAGTCGGCGCATCGTAGAGGAGGCCCAGCACCAGGATTCCTTCTTACCCGATGATCCGGAGGATGAGGAGCCATGGCGGCGACGCAGGCCGGAATGAAGCGATTCTACGCGCTGTTCGCGGTTCTTGCTGTCGTGGGCCTGGGAGCCCTGGGATACCTTCTGACCCGGCCAGCGACTGTCAGCATTCCCGCCAATGTCACGGTACAGCCGTCCGATACCTCCGGCTTTGCGGGCTACGTGAAGGGGGCATCCACCGCCCCGGTAGAAATCACGGAATACGCGGACTACCAGTGTCCCTTCTGCCAAACGTTCGCGACGCTGCAGATGCCTACTATAGAAGAGCGGCTCATCAAGACCGGCCGGCTGCGCTGGCGCTACCGCGATTTTCCGCTGCAGCAACATTCCTTCGCCCGGCTGGCCGCGCACTCCGCCGCCTGCGCCGATGAGCAAGGGAAATACTGGGAGCAGCATGACCGCATTTACCAGGGCCAATCGGAGTGGGCCGCTGCGCGGAACGCTGCGCCATTCTTCCGGAGGTATGCACAGGCAATCGGCTTGGACATGAGCCGCTACGATGCTTGCATGCAATCCGGGAAATACGCCGGCCGGATCCAGTCCGACTTGAACTCCGGCGTCCAGCTGGGTGTGAGCTCCACACCGACTCTGCTGGTGAATGGCAGGTTGTACCGCGGAAGGTTCGACTCCGATGCCATCACCAGATTGGTAGACTCACTGGCTCGACAAACCACTCGATGATCTATCGGATGAGCGCGGTGCTGCTGAGCCTCGCCGGGCTCTTCATCTCCGCGTATCTCTATCTCTATAAGCTGGGAAAGGTCGGCAGCCTGGCCTGTGGAACCGGCGGCTGCGAGACTGTCCAATGGAGCCCCTGGAGCCGGGTGGCCGGCATCGAGGTTTCGCTGGTTGGGCTTCTGGGGTACGCCGGATTACTGGTGCTCGGTCTCGCCTCGCTGCAGCCAGCCCTGGCTGAGAGAAAGCGGCCGGCAGAGCTCCTGGCCTTGCTGGCCGGCATCGGAGTTCTCTTCACCCTCTATCTGACCTATCTCGAGTTGTTCGTCATTCATGCCATCTGCCGGTGGTGCGTAGCCTCCGGAGTGGTCATCCTCGCCATCTTCGTCGTGTCGCTGTTCGATCTGCGCCGGTTGGCCCGGATGCGGAACTCATAACGTGCCCGCCGACGCCAAGTCGTCCTCTCACGCCCGTCCGCTGGCGATTCTCGCATTGGGGGCGCTGGGGGTCGTTTACGGCGACATCGGGACCAGCCCGCTGTACGCGTTGAAAGAGTGCTTCAGCGGACCGCATGGGGTGCCGGTCACCAAGGCAAACGTTCTCGGCGTGCTCTCCCTGATCTTCTGGTCCCTCAATTTCGTGGTGACGTTCAAGTATCTCACCGTGGTCATGCGGGCCGACAACCGTGGCGAGGGCGGGATTCTGGCCCTGCTGGCGCTGGTGCGGCCGCGGGGTGAAGGTCGGCCCACCGGGGCGTACCGCTGGCTCATCGGCACGGGTCTTTTCGGTGCCGCATTGCTGTACGGCGATGGCATCATCACGCCGGCAATCTCGGTGCTCGGTGCGGTCGAGGGTCTGAGCATTGCAACACCGGCCCTGGAGCGCTGGGTGGTTCCGATCGCGGTCATAATCATTTCCGCACTCTTCGCCGTTCAGCGACATGGCACTGCCGGTATCGGATCCATCTTCGGTCCGCTCACCGGTCTGTGGTTCGTCTCGATTTCGGTGCTTGGCATCATGGGTATCCTTCGCCACCCATCGGTATTAGTGGCGCTCAATCCGTGGTATGCGGCGAGCTTCCTCTGGCAGGAAGGTTTCACCGGCCTCATGGTGCTCGCAGCCGTCGTGCTGGTGGTCACCGGTGGTGAGGCTCTTTACGCCGATATGGGTCATTTCGGCAAGCGTCCCATTCGGGTGGCGTGGTACGCGGTGGTGCTTCCCGCGCTGGTGCTGAACTATTTCGGCCAGGGCGCCATCTTGCTCGAATCTCCGGCAGCCGCCCGCAACCCGTTTTACTCCCTCGTCCCCGGATGGGCTCTCTATCCCATGGTGGCTATCGCTACTGGTGCGGCGATCGTCGCCTCCCAGGCGCTCATTTCCGGTGCTTTTTCTCTCACCCGCCAGGCGGTGCAGCTGGGCTACAGCCCCCGAGTCAACATCGTCCACACGTCCAGCCGCACCATTGGTCAGATCTACATTCCTCAGGTCAACAACGCCCTCTGGATTGCGTGTATCGGCCTGGTGCTCGCCTTTCAATCCTCCAGTAATCTTGCGGCTACCTACGGAGTTGCGGTCACCGGCACCATGACTACGACGACCGTACTTCTTCTGGTGGTGGCACGGAAGCGCTGGGAGTGGAGCGTATGGAGGGTGGCACTTCTCGGTGGGTTGTTCCTTGTCGTGGACCTCGCATTTTTCGTGACCAACCTGTTCAAGATTCCCGACGGCGGATGGTTTCCATTGCTGGTGGCAGCCATCGTGTTTCTGCTCATGTCTACCTGGAAGAAGGGCCGGGCTCGCCTGTCGGAGATCGTACTGGAAAACACTTTGCCGCTGGATGTGTTTCTAGCCGACATCGCCAAGCGTAAACCGGCACGCGTTCCAGGCATAGCGGTCTTCCTGACGTCGGTGCGTGGGGGTGCGCCTCCGGTGCTGCTGCACCATTTGAAGCACAACAAGGTTCTGCACGAAAAGGTGATCCTCCTGTCGGTCATGAGTCAGGAGATCCCCCAGGTAGACGAGAAGGAACGGGTTCAGTACCGTGAGCTGGGGGAGGGGTTCTGCGAAGTCGTGGCCTACTACGGATTCATGGAGACACCGGATGTGCCTCCCATGCTCCAGTCGCTGCGACTGTCTGCCAGTGACGGACGGGAGCTTCGAGTGGAACCCATGACGACATCGTTTTACCTGGGACGGGAGACACTGATCCCGGTTGACCGGCGGAAAAAGGGAGCCACTCCGCGACCGGCTTCCATGAGCGAGACCGCGCCCCGTAAATCGATCATGCCACGCTGGCGCAAGAAGCTGTTCATCTTCATGACGCGCAACGCGCAATCGGCCACGGCATTCTTCGGCTTGCCGCCTAATCGGGTCGTCGAGCTGGGGGCGCAAATACAATTTTAGGCGGTAGATACAGAGGCGGTAGGTGAAGAGGCGGTAGATACAGAGGCGGTAGATACAGAGGCGGAAGGGACGGAGGCGGAAGAAAAGCGGCGGAAGGTTTACCGCCGTTGTACCTACCGCCTTTACCGCCTCTTCACCTACCGCCCTCTTCATCTACCGCCTCATCCACCGGCTACCCCTCCTTATCCTCATACATCTCCTTCAGCCGGTTCACCACCGCCGGATCTGCCAGCGTGGTGGTGTCCCCCAGAGTGCGGCCCTCCGCGATGTCCTTGAGCAGCCGGCGCATGATCTTTCCGCTGCGGGTCTTGGGCAGATCGGCAGAAAAGAGAATATCGTCGGGTCGGGCAATGGCGCCGATCTTCTTGGCCACGTGCTCTTTCAGATCATCCTTG